>CAMPHL010000031.1 GCA_946885905.1 uncultured Pseudomonadota bacterium
GGGGCGGCCGATCGTGATCGCGCCGGTAATGGCGATGGATCCCAGCACGGGGGGTGCCTTGCGAAGTAACGATGGTTCTAACGGCGCGCCGCGCGAGGCGCCCAGCAGCACCTGCGCGAGGTTCGTGAGCAGGGGCGGCATGGAGGAGAGCTGCACGTCGCCCACGGTGAGCCCGATGGTGAGCAGCAGCGGCCCCAGGGTGAAGGCGGTCGGCGCGCCGATCCGCTGCGCGAGGAAGCCGGCCATCGTAGCGGCGCCGAGCAGGACCACCAGGCCCGCGGCGTCGAAGGGGATCGTCACGGGCGCGTAGTCCTCGGTAGCCGAGAAGCCCGCCAGCGTGATGCCCGCGGGAATCGTGCTGATGAGCACCAGCAGCCGCAGCGAATGCGACAGCGCCACCGTGTCGCGTTGCGCGCCATGGCGCTCGCCCACGTTCACCATGTCCGCGGCGCCTCCGGGCATGCTGCCGAAATACGCCGTCGGGCGATCGACGCCGCCCACGAACATGAGCGCGAGGGCGCTCGTGGCGCCGAGCCCGATGGCGGCGAAGCCCAGGAAGAGGAACCACGGCCAGTGGGCGAGCACCTCCCGTACCACGGGAGGAGAGAAGTAGAGGCCGAGCGTCACGCCGACCACCATCATTCCCGCGTTGCGGCCGCCGGGCAGCGCGACGAGCCGCGCTCCCGCGACCTGGGCGGCCGCCATGGCGAAGGTCGCCCCGATCATCCAGGGCAGCGGGGTGCCGAGCCGGGCGCAAAGGGCGCCCCCGAGCGCGCAGAGGGCGAGGCCGGCCACGATTCGGGCGGCGCGGTGCGGACGATCCAAGTCGGGAGTGGCTAGGGCTGACGGGGAAACGCTATAATTTAAAGCTTTCCCGGCCTGGTAGCTCAGTTGGTAGAGCAGAGGACTGAAAATCCTTGTGTCGGTGGTTCAATTCCGCCCCAGGCCACCAATTTCTTGCCTTGCCAGTGAGGCGCTTGCACAGCGTCCACGGCGCTTCCACGGCATCCGCGGCGCTTCCACGGCCCGCCAGTCGGATCTCCTGGCGTTATCCGGTTGGTCGCGTCGCCCGACGGCCGGAAGTCGACGGAAACTGCCGTCGGAAGCCCGCGAATATGCGGGCTTTTTTCCTCCGGCGGGTGTGACACAATAGGCCGCGCGTGCCACCGCCTGCCATAACTAGAAACACATGAACGTCACATCCCGGCGATTCGCCAATGCCGTCGTGGTTCACGCGGCCGGTCGGCTCGACCAGGACACGTGCGAGGCGTTCAGGGCGGACCTGCTCAAGTACGTCGAGGAAGCGGCGCTTGCCGGAGGCGCCATCGTGCTCGATCTGTCGGCGCTCGAGTACGTCTCGAGCGCGGGCCTCAGGTGCTTCATGCTCGCCTCGCGCCAGGCCAAGGCGCAGCACGGCCGCATCTTCGTCGCGGCGCTCCAGCCCATGGTCGCCGAGATCTTCCAGATCAGCCATTTCAACCTCGTGTTCCAGGTCTTCCCGAGCGTGCGCGAGGCCGTGGCTGCAGTGTCCGCCGACGCGGCGGCGGCGTTCGAAAAGGCCTGAGGAGGCGCGCATGCGCGTGCGCTTCTGGGGAACCCGCGGATCCATCCCCGTCGCGCTCACGACTTCGGACGTGCGCGACAAGCTCGCGCAGGCGCTGCTGCAGGCCTCGGGGCGCACCTTCCGCAACTTCGAGGAGGCGCACGCGTTCGCCTCTTCGGAGCTCGACTTCTCGCTCACGCACACGTTCGGCGGGCACACGCCGTGCGTCGAGCTCGAATTGCCGGGCGACGAATACTACGTGTGCGACATGGGCAGCGGCGCGCGTCCCTTCGGCGTGCACGTGCTCGCCAAACAGGCGCGGCGCCCGGCCACGATCAACATCTTCATGTCGCACGTGCACTGGGACCACATCATGGGCTTCCCCTTCCTGGGGCCCGCCTATGTCCCGGGAACCACGATCCGGATCCACGGCTGCCATGCCGTGCTCGAGCAGGCCTTCCGGCTGCAGCAGTCGCCGCCGTGCTTCCCGGTGTCGTTCGAGCAGCTGGGCGCGAGGATCGAGTTCATCAGGCTCGAGCCCGACAAGCCCCACCAGGTGAACGGCCTCAAGGTCACGCCCCACCTGCAGCTGCACGGCGGTGATTCGTACGGCTATCGCTTCGAGCACGAGGGCAAGGCCGTCGTCTACTCGACCGATTCGGAGCACAAGCTCGAGAACCGGACCGAGGCCGAGGCGTTCGCGAACTTCTTCCGCAACGCCGACGTCGTGATCTTCGACGCGATGTACGCGCTCGCCGAGGCGATCAGCGTGAAGGCCGACTGGGGCCATTCGAGCAACATCGTGGGCGTCGAGCTCTGCCAGATGGCGCGCGCCAAGCACCTCGTGCTCTTCCACCACGAGCCCGCGAACAACGACGCGACCCTGGAGGGCCTGCTCAAGGAGGCGCGGCGCTTCGAGGAGCTCACGCGCGGCGACCACGCGCTCGAGGTTTCCGCGGCCTACGACGGCCTGGAGATCGATCTCTGAACGCCCTGGGGGGCCTGCGCGTCCTCGCGCTGGTGCTCCTCGCCGCCCTGTCGCTGTTCATCACGTTCGGCGAGCCGGCCAACCCGCTGCGGCACGCGGTCTTCGACGGCTACCAGCGCCTGTTTCCCCTCGAGCGCACATCCGGTCCGGTGACGATCGTGGTGGTCGACGAGGAGGACCTGCGCCGTTACGGCCAGTGGCCCTGGCCGCGCACCCGCATCGCCGAGCTCGTCGAGCGCATCGCCGAGCACAAGCCGCTCGCCATCGGGTTCGACATCTTCTTCCCCGAGCCCGACCGCTTCTCTCCCGCGGCGATGGCCGCCGAGCTGCCGATCCTCACGGCGCCGCTGCGCCGCGCGCTCGAAGGGCTGCCCTCGAACGACGCCATCTTCGCCGACGCGATCCGCGGCAAGGACGTGGTGCTGGGAATTTCCGGCGAGAAGGACCTCGACCGGCGCTTCCCGCGCCCGCCCGTCGCGCCGCCGATCGTCCGGCCTGCGGGCGTGGACGCGAAGCTCACGCACTACGCGGGGCACATCCGCAGCATCGACGTGATCGACCAGGCCGCGGCGAGCCGCGGCCTCATGAGCTCGGGGCCCGCGGACCAGGTGATCCGGCAGGTGCCGCTGGTGGCGAACGTGCAGGGCGTGATCGTGCCGCTGCTCGCGGTGGAGACGCTGCGCGTGGCCTCGGGCGTGCCCGCGCGCCTCGATCGGGGACCGGCGGGGCTGCTGCACCTGCGCTTCGACACGGTCGACGTCGCCCTGCAGGAGAACGGCACCACGTGGCTGCGCATCGGCCCGCACGATGCCGAGCGCTTCGTGCTCGCGCACCAGGTCCTGGAGCGCAGCGTCAACCCCGAGTCGCTGCGCAACAAGGTCGTGCTGGTCGGGATCACCGGGCTGGGCATGCTCGACTACAAGACGACGCCGCTCGGGCAGTTCGTTCCGGGCGTGGAGATCCACGCGCAGGTGATCGAGAACCTGATGAACGGCATTTCGCTCTCGCGTCCGGCGATCGCGCCCCGCATCGAGGCCGCCGCGCTGCTGCTCTGCGGGTTCATCCTCGTCGCGTTCGTTCCCCGGCTCTCGGCGCTGCAGGGCATCCACCTCGCCTTCGGGCTGGTCGTGGTGCTGATCGGCGCGGGCCTGGTGCTGTTCCACAACTTCAGCATGCTGTTCGATCCCGCGTGGCCCTCGATCGGGGTGGTGGCCACCTTCGGCACGGTCGTGGTGGGCACGCTCTCCGAAGCGGAGCGCCAGCGCCGCCAGCTGCGCGAGCAGGCCGCCCGCATGGCGGGCGAGGTCAGCGCCGCGCGACGCATCCAGATGGGCCTGCTCCCGGACCCGCACGAGACGCTCGGCGAGGACCGCCGTTTCCGGATCGCGGCACTGCTCGAGCCCGCGCGCTCGGTCGGCGGTGATTTCTACGATTGCTTCATGGTCGATCCCGACCGGCTCTTCTTCTTGGTCGCCGACGTCTCGGGCAAGGGCTTGCCCGCGGCGCTCTTCATGGCGGCGGTCAAGTCGCACATCAAGAGCGCCGCGCTGCGCGGCGGACCCCTTGGCGAGGTGCTCACGCGCGCGCAGGCGGAAATCGGCCGGGAAAATCCCGAGCAGCTCTTCGTGACCACGTTCGCGGGGCGGCTGGACCTGCAGACCGGCTACGTGGAGTTCGCGAACGCGGGCCACGAACCTCCGTTCCTGCGCACGCCCAATGGCAAGCCCGAGCGCATGGGCGCCGACGGCGGGCCGCCGCTTTGCGTCGTGGAGGATTACCAGTACACGAGCGACCGGCGCCAGCTCGTCCCCGGCGAGTGGCTGGTGGTCGTGACCGACGGCGCGACCGAGGCGATGAACCCGAAGCGCGAGTTCTTCGGCGTCGAGCGCCTGCGCACGTCGCTTTCGTGGATGGCCGATACCATCGACCCGGACGCGCTGGTGAAGCGGCTACGCGAGGACGTGAAGCGTTTCGCGGATGGCGCGGAGCCCGCGGACGACATCACGCTCGTCGCGGTGTGCTGGGACGGTCCCGGGGGTTGACCCTCAACCGAACCCCACGGGAAAGGGGCCGGACGTGGAGTGCGTTTGCGGGGACCTCGAACGCTTATCGGACGTTGATCTCGACGCGCCGGTTCCTGGGTTCGGAGATGTTGTCCTCGGTGGGAACCAGGGGCTCGCGCTCGCCGCGGCCCGCGGCCGTGATGCGCTCGGGCGCGATGCCCATCACGATCATCATGTCGCGCGTGCGCTCCGCGCGGGCGAGCGAGAGCTTGTCGTTGTAGGCGAGGCCGCCCACGGTGTCGGTGTGGCCGATCACGACGATGTCGGGCAGCGAGCGGCGCCTGAGCTCGGCGAAGACCTTGTCGAGCTCGGCCTTGGACTCGTCGGTGAGCTCGTCCCTGCCTTCGAGGAAGTAGAGCGTGTAGCTCACCGCGCGCCCGGGAAGGGCGCTCAGCGCGGCGGCGAACTCCTTGCGCACCGCCGATTCGGTGAGCGTGGAGGCGACCACCGTGCCATCGGCGGTCACGCGCTGCGCGCCGTAGGCGGTGTCGATCACGCGGGTTTCGTCCCCGTGCCTCACGACGATCTTGCCGACATGGCCATTGACCGGAGAGGGCACGACGACAAAAAGCGCCGGGGTCACCGGCGCCTTGCATGCACATCCCGCGGCGAGGATCGCCGCGAGGAAGGTGATGACGTGCCTCAGCAAGACACTAGCGCTTGGGCTCGTCGACCTGCACCACGAATTCCGTGCCGCGCACGCCCATGATCGCCGACGGGGTGCGGATCTTCATCGATTCGGGCGACTGCTTGACCATCTTGCCCGAGACCGCCGCGAGCCGTCCCTGGCGCAGGTTGCCCTCGAACTGGCCCGCGTGGGTGGTGGAGTCGAAGCTGTACTTCTCGATCGCGAACACGGTGTTCGGGCCCACCGAGACGAGGCTGTTGTCGGTGAAGGTGATGCCCGCGGAGCCGTCGGCGCCGGTCACCACCACGTCCGAGGTCTGCACCGAGGTGCCGACCCTGGCCGGCAGCTTCGAGGCGCCGCGCTGGATCTCGACCGACCCGTTCGCGACCTTGACCAAACCGATGTCCGCCCCGCCGGCGGTGCCGGCGAACCCGAGGGCCGCCACGAACATGAACGCGTTCCGCATGGTGCTGCCTCCTTCGCCCGAAAGGGCGTTTTTATACGCCCCTATAATGCCAAAAGGAGGGGAAGGCTGCCTGTGAACGCCGTCACTACGAGAATGGCGATGTTTCCGTCCCGGCTCGAGGCCTGGAAGGGCGCCCGCGCCTTCATCGAGGACTTCTGCACGGGCGCTGGCGTGCCGCGCGAGACCTGCCTCAAGACCAACCTCGTGATCGAGGAGCTCTTCCTCAACACGGTGAAGCACGGCAATCGCGGGGGCAGCGACGCCCCTGTATGGCTCAGCCTCACCTCGGAGGATGGCCAGGTCTCGCTCTCCTACGAGGACAACGCCCCACCCTTCAATCCTTTCGCACGCCCGACCCGCGAAATGCTCGAGGCGCTCGCCGAGACGCGGCGCGAGGGCGGACTGGGCGTAATCCTCGCCCACGGGCTCACTTCCTCTGCCGACTATGCGTACGTGTTCGGCCGCAATCGTATCCGGCTGAAGGTCGCGGGCTAGGCTTCCTCGGTCTCGACCGTCGCCTTCGGCGCGGGCTCGCTGCGAGAGCGCTTTGCCTCATCGCGCAACCGCAGGCGTGGCACGGCGGCGAGCAGCGCCGCGTGCCGCTCCAGGCCCGCCGCGCTCGCGTGTTCCTGCGCCGCGAACCACCCGCGCGCGAAATCGCCGAAGCCTGCCGGGGGGCGAAGCTGGGCAAGCAGCCGCGCGGCGACGGCCGCGTCGTTGGCACGCCCGAGGTCGTCCTGGATCTCGGAGAGGGCATCGAGGTGGGCCTCGACGCGCTTGCGCCTGAAGAGGGGCGCGAGGCCCTCGAGCGCGTAGCGCAGGCGCTTCGCATCGAGCCGCAGCGCGTGGCGTTCGGCTGGGGTGAGGGCGGACATCCTTGCGGTGTCCCGCAGGAGGCGCTTGTAGCGTCTGCGCACGAGTCGACGGGCGAATGTGGGCAGCGATTCCGCGCTTTCGCGCGCGGGCGCGGCCGGCTCGGCGAGCCAGCGCGCGAGCGCAACGAGCAGTCTCGCCCAGCGCGTCGAGAGCAACGCCTCGCGCAGCTTGGCCGACGCCGCGGCGCGCCGCGTCGCCGCTCGTGATCCCAGCAGCTGCGCGACCTTCGCCTCGCCGTGCGCCTGCAGCAGGGTGGGGAGCGTCGCGGTGGCGAACACGTCCCAGTCCCGCGCCGGGCCCGTGAGCCCGCCGATCCAGCGCAAGTCCTCGCGCAGCGCCGCGGCCGCGGGACCCGCGGCCGCGCGAAAGACGCCGAGGGCGGACCTCAGCCTTCGCAGCGCGACGCGGAACTGGTGGAGGTACTCGGGGTCCGCGCCGGCGATGACGCCGGCCTCGTTGGCCTGCAATTGGATGAGCGCCGCAGCCGCGATCGCGCGTGCCGCCTGCGCGGGCGACATGGCCGCCTCGAGGCCCGCGGGCATCGCCCGCACCGGTTGCGCCTCCTCGCCGCTCGCCAGCCGGTAGCCGCGCTCGGCCTTGGTGATCGCGCTGGGCCGCAGCCGCGCGGGCGAATCGGCAGCGCCTGCCAGCAGCTTTTCCGCGAGGTCGAACACAGCCATCGGATCGCCGCGGAGGGATTCGATCTCCAGCTCGGAGATCGCCTCGGCGCGCACGCCGTGGCGGACCTCGCCGCGATCGAGCGCGACCTCCACGCGGTCGCCGGGTGAAAGCTCGATTTCCCAGGCCGTGCGCCGCACGTCCACGGTGAAGACTTCCGCCAGGCCTTCCCCAACCGATGGGATGTCGGCGAAGGGCGTGCCCTCGAGGAGCGCGAAGTCGATCGAGGCCTCTCGCCGCTCGAATTCCCATTCATCGCGTGCGTGCAGCCCGGCCGCGCCGCTGCGCCCGGCCTTGAGCGTCTGGAACCAGCGCCTGCCGGCCCGCCGCAGGCGAAGCGCCATCCCGCGGCGGCGCAGCTCGAACCCCGGGGTGTCGTAGTAGGCCGCCTGCAGGTGCACGGTGCGCGGCCTCGCGTGCGCGAGCGCCGGATCCCGGCGCAGCCCCGCCTGCGCCTGCGGTGCAAGCTCGAGCTTGAGCTCGACTTCGATCAAGGACTCAGAGCTCCGTACGCGCCCGCCAGAGCTCGGGGAAGAGGACCACTTCGAGCACGCTGCGCAGGTAGCCCACGCCGGCTGTGCCGCCGGTGCCGCGCTTCAAGCCGATGATCCGCTCGACGGTCGTCACGTGGCGGAAGCGCCACTGCCGGAAAGCGTCCTCGAGGTCGACCAGCTTCTCGGCGAGCTCGTAGAGCTCCCAATGGCGCTGCGTGTCGCGGTAGACCTCCACCCACGCGCGGCATACCGATTCGTCGAGCTCGTGCAAGGTTGTCCAGTCGCGCTCGACGCATCCTGGATCGATGGCGAATCCACGCCGGGCGAGCGCGCGTATCGCCTCGTCGTAGAGCGAGGGCGCGCGGTAGAGCGCATCGAGCGCCCCGAAGAGCTCGGGGCGGTGCCGATGGGGCTCCATCAGGACGCCGCGCTTGTTGCCGAGGAGGAACTCGACTTGACGGTATTGGTACGACTGGAAGCCCGAGGAGTTGCCGAGGGAGCCGCGGAAGGACGAGTACTCGGCCGGCGTGAGCGTGGAGAGCACGTCCCAGGACTGGTTGAGCTGCGCCATGATGCGCGCCACGCGGGCCAGCATCTTGAAGGCGGGCTGCAGGTCGTCGCCGCGGATCTGGTCGCGCGCGCCCGTGAGCTCGTGGATCATGAGCTTCAACCAGAGCTCGGAAGCCTGGTGCTGGATGATGAACAGCAGCTCGTTCGGGTCGTCCGACAGCTGCTTCTGGGCGCCCAGGATGTGGTCGAGCTGCAGGTAGTCCCCATAGCTCATCGCTGCCGAGAAATCGAGGCGCGCTCCGTCGGGATGCGAGGGTCGGTCCATGGCGGGGAAATGATACGCTCGTAGCCATGCACGCCACGCTTCCGCTGCTCGTGCGCAGCGACTTTCCCGCGATCGATCGCAGGCGAACCGAGACCGTGCAGGTGAACGTGGGATACGTCTGCAACCAGACGTGCCTGCATTGCCACGTGAACGCGGGCCCCGGGCGCACCGAGTCGATGACGCGCGCGACCGCGGACCAGGTCCTCGAATACCTGGCCGCGAGCGGCGCGTCCACCCTCGACATCACCGGCGGAGCGCCCGAGATCAATCCCAGCTTCCGCCACATGGTCGGCCGCGCGCGCGCGCAAGGCGTGCGCGTGATCGATCGCTGCAACCTCACCGTCCTGCTCGAGCCCGGCCAGGAGGACCTCGCGCACTTCCTCGCCGCGCAGCGCGTGGAAATCATCGCCTCGCTGCCCTGCTACACCGCCGAGCTCGTGGATCGCCAGCGCGGCGAGGGCGTTTACGAGAAGAGCATCGAGGCGATCCGCAGGCTGAACGCGCTCGGTTACGGACGGGAGGGCGGCGCGCTCACGCTCGACCTCGTCTACAACCCGCAGGGGCCGTCGCTGCCTCCCGGGCAGGCCAGGCTCGAGGCGGACTACAAGCGCATCCTGGGAGAGCGGTTCGGGATCGTGTTCAACCGCCTGTTCACGCTCGCCAACATGCCGATCCAGCGCTTCGGCTCGACCCTGGTCTCGAAGGGCCAGTTCCACGCGTACATGGAGCTGCTGCGGGGGGCGCATCGGGACGAGAACCTCGAAGCGGTGATGTGCCGCTCGCTCGTCTCGATCGACTGGCAGGGCTACCTCTACGACTGCGACTTCAACCAGATGCTCGGGCTGCCGCTCGTGGTGCATGGCCGCAAGCGCCCGCATGTTTCCGAAGTGATGGGACAGGACCTCGACGGCACGCCCATCGTCGTGCGCGACCACTGCTACGGCTGCACCGCCGGGCAAGGCTCGTCTTGCGGCGGCGCCCTGGCCTGATGTCGGCGCCGGGGTCGAGCCCGGCTTCACGTCTTGCCCCGGCTTGGGACGCGAGCGCGGTCCTGGACCAGCGCCCCGGGCGCACTTGCCCCGTTTCCTATCGGTACTCGGCGCGGGTCTTCGACCGCGCGCCCGAGATCGTGGCCGAAACGCTCTACGTGGTGGGCGGCCTCTACGGCAACGTCGAGGCACTGGATGCGCTGATGGCTTTCGCGGCGCGCGAGCGCGGCCCCGTCACGTTCGTCTTCAACGGCGACTTCCACTGGTTCGACGTGGCTCCCGGCGACTTCGCCGCGATCGAGAAGGGCGTGCGCCCGCACCATGCGATACGCGGCAACGTCGAAACGGAGATCTCGGGCGAGGACGGCGGTGCGGGGTGCGGCTGCGCCTATCCAGCCGAGGTGAGCGATGCGCTCGTCCGGCGTTCCAACGAAATCCTCGCGCGGTTGCGCGAGACGGCGCGCGGGCTCGAGGGCGCACGCGAGCGGCTGGCCGCGCTGCCCATGCACCTCGTGGCACGGGTGGGAAGCGCGCGAGTGGGCATCGTGCACGGCGATGCGGTTTCGCTCGCGGGATGGGGGTTCGACCGGGACCGGCTCGCCGATCCCTCCCATCGGCGCTGGGTGGAGTCGATGCTCGCGCAGGCGAAGGTCGATGCTTTCGCGAGCACGCATACCTGCACGCCCGCGCTCGCGCGCTTCGAGGGCGGCCTGGTGGCCAACAATGGCGCGGCGGGAATGCCCAACGCCGCCGGCGAGCGCGTGGGCCTGTTCACGCGCATCGGCGTGACGGCGCTCGATCATCCCCGCGCGAGGCAGGAAAGAATCTCCGGCGTGCACGTGCAGCATCTACCGATCGAGTACGACCACGATCGATGGCTGAAACGCTTTTCCGCATCGTGGCCCGAAGGCTCGCCCGCGCACGCTTCGTACTTCCTTCGCATCGCGCACGGCGGCTGATCCGTTCGGCATTCCCGTGAAATGCGCAGGCCGGATCGTGCATCCAATGGGGGTCTGGTTCACCGGAGACTTCCATGGATCGCCCGCTGTCCCGCACTCTCATCGGCTCCTCGGTCGCGCTCGCCGCGACGCTGGGGGTCCTCACGCTGCTGCCCGTAGCCACATCCGTCGCGAAGCCCGCGGGCAACCCCCACGATGGCCAATTCATCTTCCGCTTCGACACCTTCGGCGACGAACAGGTATGGACGGACGTGCTGCGCATGCACGAGGTGATCCAGTCTGCGGTAAGTCCTGCCACCGCGCTCTCGGTCGGCCTCAAGGTGGATGCGTCGGTCCTGCCGCCCAACTTCCTCGCCCGCGCCGACCTGAACAGCCCCGCGACTACCGTAGAGCTCCTGCGCCGCAACGCCGTGGTCGGCGTGGTGGCGAAGGTGGAGGACCGGCAGATCACGCGCATCGGCATCACGTGCGCGCTGTGCCACTCGACGGTCGACGATTCGGTCACCAAGGGGGTGGGCAAGCGCCTCGACGGCTGGCCCAACCTCGACCTGAACCCGGGCGCGATCATCGCGCTCTCGCCGGCGGTCCCGGCCGCGCAGAAGGAGGTGTACAACTCGTGGGGCGCGGGCAGGTACGACCCGCGCTTCAACATCGACGGCGAAAGCACGCCGCTCGTGATTCCGCCCGCCTACGGCCTGAAGGGCGTGCCGTTCGAAACCGTGACCGGCGACGGCCCGATCTCGTACTGGAACGCCTACGTCGCCGTCACCCAGATGGGCGGGCATGGAAACTTCTCCGATCCGCGCCTGGGCATCGACATCGTGCAGGCGCCCGACCTGGTGACGTCGAAGTTGCCGGCGCTGCTGCAGTACCAGCTGAGCCTGCCGGCGCCCACCCCGCCCGCCGGCTCGTTCGACGCGGCAGCCGCGATGCGCGGAGAGGCGCTCTTCAACGGGACGGCGCGCTGCGGCTCCTGTCACATCGCTCCTTCCTACACCGACGTGCAGAACCATCCGGACGCCAATACGCCGCTGCTGCACGACGCGGCGGAAACGGGCATGGACCCGGCCTACGCGCAGCGCACGGCGACGAAGCGTTACCGGACGACGCCGCTGCGGGCGTTGTGGCAGCACGCGCCGTACTTCCACGACGGCAGCGCGGCCACGCTCGAGGCGGTGGTCGAGCACTACGACGGCAATCTCGGGCTGAACCTCACGGCGGCGCAGAAGGCGGACCTGGCGGAGTTCCTGAAGTCGCTCTGAGGATGCGGCGCGGGCTGTAAGGCGGGCAGCGTCGGGGCGCCAGATGCGGGAGAATTTGCGGAACCTCGCCCGCGCACACCCCGGGCCCCCCCGGGTCAAAAGGGAACGACGCCCGCCACGGCGGGGGCGTCGCGGGGCGACACCCCG
>CAMPHL010000032.1 GCA_946885905.1 uncultured Pseudomonadota bacterium
CCACGAACGAAGCCATCACGCTGCGCCAGGCCCTCGCCGAGCTGGGCTTCCGGCCGGCGCTGCTCGACTACGCGACGATGACCATCCATTGGTCCTTCGACGGCCTCGCGGGCCCGCCGCTGCTCACGCTCCTCGCGGGATTCGAGCGCCAGGGCTTCTTCTACACGCGCCGTGCCGCCGAACGGGCAGCGCGTGAATGGATCTAGGGGCGTCCGCACGCCCTACTTCCAGAGATCCACTTCCTTGCCCTGGGCGCGCATCGTGTCGGCGCGTCCCTGCAGGTAGCGCTGGAAGTTGGGCTCGCGCCGGTACGCGCCGCTCGCCACATAGTCGAGGCTCGCGGCGAGGTGGAAGGGCCGCAGGTATCCCTCGGTGCGGAAGACTTCCTGGCCATGCGTGTCGAGATACACCAGGGTGGGCGTGTAGGTGACGTTGTTGGCGCGGGCCCAGGGGCCGGACGCCTCGCGGCGCACGACCGTGAATGCCTGGCGCAACCGGGCGACCTCCGGGCGCCTCAGCCCCTCGCGCTCGAGCTCGTCGCATTCCTTGCATCCGGCCCGCGTGGCGATCACGAGCACGGGCTTGCCCGCCGCGAGCGCGGCCTTCAGGTCTTCTTCGGGCTTCGCTGCGCCACCACCGCCCTGCTTCCCGGCGATGAAATCGGCGTACGAGGGGCGGCCCGCCTTCGGCAAGCGCGCGTACTCCAGCGCCACGCGGAACCGGTCCGGCGGCTGGTAGCCGTTCAGCCTCAGGACCACCTCGCCCTTGTCGTCGAAGAAAAGCAGCGTCGGCGTGTACTGGACCTTGAGCACGCGGGCCAGCTCCTTCTCCGGCATCGTGCGCCCGTCGAGCCACTTCACCTCGCGGTCGCCCCAGATGTTGAGCGCGACCGCGATGTAATGCTTGCGCGTGAAGGCGACGATCTCCGGGTCGCCGAAGTTCACCTTCATCAGCGCCTTGCAGTAAGGGCAGCCGTCCTGGCCGAAATAGAGCATCAGGCGTCGGCCCTCCCTGGCGGCGTCGCGCACGTCCTCGGGCAGGTCGAGGAACGAGTCGCTGAACCACTTCGGGACGTCGATGGCGTGGGGGCTGGCGACCTGGGCAGCCGCCGGCAGGGCGCCAAACCCGAGGACGACGGCGAGGGCGGCAAGGATCGATCTCATAGAACGGAAAATGGTAGCTCCGATCCAACCTCCATCCCAACCGGCAAGTCCTGGAGGCGCGATGGCACGTTGCGAACGATGTGGAAACGACTACGACAAGTCCTTCCAGGTGACGATGGCTGGCAAGGCGCATACCTTCGACAGCTTCGAGTGCGCGATCCAGTCGCTCGCGCCGACGTGCAGCCATTGCGGCACGCGCATCATCGGCCACGGGCTCGAGAAGGACGGGCGGATGTTCTGCTGCGACCATTGCGCCGAGCACGAGGGTGTGAAGGAGCTGCGCGACCGCGCCTGAGCGCCCGCGGCGCTATGCTTGCGGGGTGAGCACCCAGGCGATCCGCTTCTGCGAGAGCTTCGACGGCGCCCGGCTCGCCTATGCCGTCACCGGCGCGGGGCCTGCGCTGGTCAAGTCCCCGCACTGGCTCACCCACCTCGAGTACGAGTACCGCAGCCCGATCTGGAAGCACTGGATCGCGGACCTGTCGCGGGACCACACGCTGCTGCGCATGGACGAGCGCGGCTGCGGGCTTTCGGACCGGGATGTCGCCGGGTTTTCGTTCGACGCCTACGTGCGCGACCTGGCCGCGGTGGCCGACGCCGCCGGCTTCGACCGCCCCTTCGCGCTCTTCGGCCATTCGCAGGGCGGCGCGATCGCGATCGAGTTCGCCGCGCGGTACCCGGAGCGCGTGAGCCACCTGGTGTTGCTCGGCGCCTATGCGCGCGGCATCAGGCATCGGGGATACGGCCCGGAGCGCCTCGCGGAGTACGAGGCACTGGCCCAGCTGGTCGCATCGGGTTGGGGGCGCGAGGACGATTCCTATCGCCAGCTCTTCTCCCTGCAGTTCATTCCCGGCGGCACGCTCGAGCAGGTGCGCTCGATGAGCGAGCTGCAGCGCGAGTCCTCGTCGACGGAGAACGCGACGCGCATCCTGCGCAGCTTCTACGAGATCGATGCGGCCTCGAGCGCGGCCCGGGTTCGCTGTCCCACCCTCGTGCTGCACGCTCGCGGCGACCGCCGCGTTCCCTTCGAGGAGGGCCGGCTCGCCGCGAGCGCCATCCCCGGCGCGCGGTTCGTGACGCTGGAGACCGAAAGCCACGTCCTGCTGCCCCAGGACCCCGCCTACGCGCGCTTCTTCGAGGAGCTGCGCGCTTTCCTTCCGGCGGGCGGCGGCAGGGCCGCGAGTGCCGCGTTCGAAAGCCTCACGCCGCGCGAGGCCGAGATCCTCGAAGGCATCGCCCGCGGCCACGACAACGCGCGTATCGCCGACGACCTCGGGCTCTCGGAGAAGACGGTCCGCAACAACGTGACCCGCATATTCGACAAGCTGGGCGTCTCCAGCCGCGCCGAGGCCATCGTCCTTGCGCTCGACAAATCAAGGGGCGTGTTTCGGTAGCCCGTCCCCGGGGTCCGGGACAGGTGTCCCGGCTGCCTGACGGTATCGTGGCTCCATCCGGGACCGTGGACTCAAGACAGGAACGGCGCCGGCAAGCATCCTCACCGTGCACCGGCGCGTGCCGGTTTCGACCAGGTGAGAGCCATGTCCCGCATCCTCGTGCCGCTGTATGGTGCCGCCGCCTACGTGGTGTTCCTCGCGTCGTTCCTCTACGCGATCGCATGGCTCGGCAATTTCCTCGTGCCGAAGACGATCGACAGCGGTGCGGCCGCTCCGCTCGGCGAGACGCTCGTCGTCAACCTGGCGCTCCTGACCGCGTTCGCGCTGCAGCACAGCATCATGGCGCGGCCGGCATTCAAGCGCTGGTGGACGCGGTTCGTGGCACCGCCCGTGGAGCGTGCCACCTTCGTGCTTTTCGCGAGCCTGCTGCTCTTCGCCGTGTGCCTGGGGTGGCGCCCGCTGCCTGCGGTCGTCTGGCAATTCGAGGGCGTGGCCGCGATGGCCATGTGGGGCCTCTTCGCGGCGGGGTGGCTCATCGTCCTAACCGCGACGTTCATGATCAACCACTTCGAGCTCTTCGGCCTGCGCCAGGTGTGGCTGCACGCCCGTGGGCACGCCTACACGGCTCCCCACTACGTCGAGCGATTCTTCTATCGCTTCGTGCGCCACCCCATCATGCTGGGGTTCCTGGTCGCGTTCTGGTCCGGCCCCACGATGACCGCAGGGCACCTGCTCTTCGCGATCACGACCACCCTCTACATCCTCGTGGCCCTGCAGCTCGAAGAGCGCGACCTCGTGGCCGAGCACGGCGCCTCCTACGAGTCCTATCGCGAGCGCGTGCCGATGCTGGTGCCGGGCCTCAAGGCGAAATCGCCCTCGCCCGCGCCGCGGCGTTTCGTCGGCAACGCCGACTAGCCAGCCCGGATTCCCGCCGGCTGCCTCGAGGCGCCGCCGGGGCGCAATGCCGCCCCGGTCACGACGGCGGGCGGCGCTTCGGCGCAAGCTCCTTCGCCCACCGGCCATGGAGGGCCCAGGCGCGCTCGAGGAGCTGCGGATCGGCTCTCGTGAGGACCTCGAGGAGCCGGCGCATCTCTTCGAGGAAGATGCGCCCGAAGCCGCGGCTGTGGCGGCAGATGTCGTCGCAGTTGTCGATGAGGTCGGCGAGCTTCACGGTCTGGGCGCGCGCGGGGGCGCCCGCCAGATGCTCCCGATCGATGGCCTTCCTCGCCGCGCGGTTGCCGTCGTGCGGACGGCTCACGTCCGTGAGCGCGTCGACGAGCTCGCGCACGCCCGGGCCGAACTCGCGCTCCACATCCTCGATGGTGGCCGGTGTGTCCTCGACGGCGTCGTGCAGCCAGGCGGCCGCGATCATCTCCGGATCGCCATCGTGCTCCTCCACGATCGCGGCCACCCGCTGCAGATGTTCTTCGTAAGGCTCGCCGGTGTACTTGCGCAGCTGGCTCACGCCGCGGTGGGCGGCGGTGGCGAAATGGCGCGCGCGCTCGACCAGCTCACCCCCGGGAACCGCCTTTTGCGTCTCGCCCACGCCGGCGCCGGTCAGACCCTCGCGCGCATCATGACGTCGCGAAACCTCCGGGAAACCAGCGCGCCGAGCGCGAGCAGCAGCTCGGTCGCCCGGTGCGGGTTCGCGGCGGCGAACTTCTGGTAGTCCTCGAAATTGAGCCGCAGCAGCATGCTGTCCTCGGTGGCCCATACCTTGGCGGTGCGCGGCCCGTTGTCGAAGAAGGCCACCTCGCCCACCACCGAACCGGGCCCGACCTCGCGCAGTAGCCCGAGGACCTGGTCGCCGTACACCACGGATACCTTGATGGCACCTGCGACGACGAAGTACAGCGTCCGGCCCGATTCGCCTTGGCGCATGAGCGTGGCGCCCGCCGGCAGCTCAATCTCGGTGGTGAGGGCGAAAAGGGTGTTCCACTCGGCGGCGCCCCATTCCCGAACGAACAGACCCTTGCCATCCGCGTCGTCGCTGGCAAGGATGAAGCCGCTGGTCCGGTCCGGGAGGTCGAGCACGGGGCCATCATACAATCCGTGTCGTCGGGCGGAAACGACAAAGGCCTGCGAACAGGCGCTGCAATTGTTTGGCGCGCCCGGCGGGATTCGAAACCCACGACCCCTGGTTCGTAGGGCCGCCGTCCAAGTCATTGATTGCAAACGATCGCAAAGCTGCCCGTTCCATCAGCTTTGCTCCGCAGCGAGAGGTACGTGGGTTGGCGCACGCTTGGTGCGCCTATATCTCGACCGGCTGCGGCGGCTCCTCCATGAAGAAGCACTGCGGCAGGAATGCGGGCGCGATGTACTCGATGTCCTTCGCTGCCACACCCTGCTTCCCGAAAACCTCGCGCCAGGTGCCCACGACCGCGACGACGGCATCGATCACCTTCCGGGCCTCCTCCGAGCTCAAGCCGAAGCGGGCGCACTGCGAAATCAGATTGAAGACGCTCGCCGTGCGGCCGTGGTTGCCCACCGTGAGGGCGAGGTCACGGTGCTCGAGACTCGTGCGGCGCGCGGGGACGATGTCGTAGGCGGGCGAGAGCTGCCAGCCCTTGGCGGTGCGCAGCACCGCGTGATTTCGCGGGTGATCGTCGTCGTTGGTGACCGCGGCATTGAAAACCATCCGCCGGTAGAGCTCCACGCGATCGGCGTCGGGCTTCGTCGACCACCGGCGTAGCTGGTCGGCCAACAGCAGGTAGGACCAACGCGGCCGGCTCGTGATGCTCTCGTCGGCGCCTACCATGGTCATGGCGCTCACCATCCCATGGCGGAAGTACCCCTTGGGCGAGTACTCGCGATCGAAGCGCTCGATCATGAGCACGTCGTGGGGCCCGACCACCTCGATCCTGGCGCGCACGGCGTCGATCCCCGCGCGGCGCGCGAGCTCGAGCGTTGCGCATTCCACGCGCTGCAGGCTGAAGGGGTCGTCTTTCGAGGGAAATTTTCCGATCCAGAGGCGCTCGCCGTCCTCGATAGTGGCCTTGGGCCGCATGCCACCCATGGAAGTACCAGGCTCGAGCTCCTCGAGCAGGTGCTCGGGCACGACCTTGCCTTCCTCGATGTCCTCGGCCGCCTGGATCAACTCGGCCAACTGGTGCATGCGGTTGAACTTGCGCGCGGTGAGCTTGAGCGGCAACTCGCTGCTGAAGCTCAGGTACCCGCCACCGTCGGCAGGCCCGTGGACCATGTAGTCGATCTCTTCCAGGTCGCCGGCGGCGCGGTGCAGCTTGTGCTCGATCACCTTGCGGCCCCAGTAGTCGGGCGATGCGTCGCGCACGGCGCCGGGCACGCCTTTGAGCGTCGTGAACTCGCGCAACCGGTTGTCGAGCGGCAGCTCGAAAGGGTCGAGAGCCACGGCGTCCGGGCGCTCCAGGTAGCGGTCGCCATAACGGAAGCGGCCGACGTAAGTGCCGTCGGCGAGGTTCTCAATGGCGAGCAGCGCCGCGGGCACCGTCTGCAGGGTGCCCGGAAGCTGCACGTGCACGTAGCACTCCCTAGAAGTCATACCGACCCTTCTCGGGGTTCTTCGTCCGGGCACGCTTGGGTGCGCGCGAACTCTCGAGCGTCTTGCCGTGGGTGTCCAGGTCCGGATTCGCGACCGGATCCAGGGTCCCGTCGAGCCCCAGCGCCCAGAGCACCGTGGCGAATGTCGCGAGCGTCACTCCCGGCTTGCCGGTTTCGAGCGCGGTCAGCGTGTTCCGGCTGATTCCCGCCTTGGCGGCGAGCTCAGCAGAGGCGATCCCGCGGCGCAAGCGCGCGCGACGAACTCGGTGGCCCAATTCGCGGGTGCGCATCTGGACAGGCTGCGGGATGCTTATGATTTTGCCCATAATATTCAGCGTTAGGCCGGTTAATGCCCGATATTATGGGCAATTTCGTCCGGCTAGGTCAACTAGCGATGCTCAGAATATTGAGCATAAACGCCCATACAGCTGAATATGTTGCGCAAGCCTTGACCGCGGCGGCTGCCGCGCGCTCAACAAGGAGCGTGATCCCTCCCGAAGCCTTCAAGAGCAACTGTCCCTACGCCGTGATTCTCAACGACGCCGAGACTGTCCCCTTGGTAGGTAACTCCGCACCTTGGCTGCAGCCACTTCGGACCGTCGGCCAGCAGGGGTGATCGGCGCGCAAATCTGACCACCCCCGATGTGATAGAGCTCCGTGCTTCGCGCCCGACCCGAAGTTTCCAAATATCGGAGACGGCGATACCGATGCTCGCCAGGGCGGCCGCGCTGGTTTCACCGATCTTGAAAACCTTGGGATAAACCGAGGTCTCGATCGGTGATGGCCACCTCGCCCCGCCCTGGCGCTGCGTGGGCCGTGAATCGCCATCAACTCATCGAATGCTTGAACCGCGTTCAGCGGCAGGGATGTCAGTCAAGTTTTGTGCCTGCGATCTCAGCGATTTTTTTCCACTTGGCACCGTCATTGCGCAAGAACTCTGCGAATTCTTCTGGCTTGTTCCCAACGACTTCAAAGCCCAGTTCGGAAAACCGAGTCTGTACCTCTGGCATCCCTAAAACGGCCCGAATCTCACTGTTTAACCGCTCATTGAGCTCTTTCGGCGTTCCGCGCGGAGCTGAAATCCCGAACCATTGCACAGCGTCATAGCCCTCGACTCCGGCTTCAGAAACGGTTGGCAATTGCGGATGCAAGCTTGAGCGCTTGGGATTGGTCACGGCTAGGGCAACTGCCTTCCCAGACCTCAAGGCCGGAAGGACGCCTACTGCGACCGTGAACGCCATATTGACTTGGCCAGCCATCAAGTCAATGACCATGGGGCCATCTCCCTTGTAAGGGACATGCAGCAGGTTGACGCCCGCCATGGACTTGAAATATTCGCCGATCAGATGAGAGAAGGATCCGTTTCCAGCCGAGCCGAAACTGAGTTTTCCCGGATTGGCTTTTGCGTATGCCACAAGGTCCTTGATCGTCCGCGCGGGAACGTTGGAATTCACTACTACAAATACATCTGCCGTGCCCAGCAGGATTACAGGAACAAAGTCCTGAACAGGGTCGTAGGACAACTTCCTGTACAGATGCGGCGCGATCGAGATTGTGCTGCTTGTGCCAACGAGGAAGGTGTAACCGTCCGGTGGCGATTTCGCTGCGATGTCCGAGCCGATCATTCCACCAGCGCCGGCCCTATTCTCAACGATCACCGGTTGACCCAGGCGAGCCGTGAGCTTCTCTGCGATTACGCGCGCAACGGTATCCGTGGAACCGCCGGCCGCGAACGGAACGATGAGTTTTACGGTCTTGGCAGGCCACGCTTGGGCAACAGCGAAACCCGACGTGAGCGAGAGTGCAATTGCGACGACGGCGCGCCACAAGCGTTTCATAATCATTGTCGGGTCTCCTCAGGAAGCAATCAAACTTCGGTTGATCGACACTCTCTATAGTCCTCGTCGCTGATTTTTTTTATTGTGACTAGGAAAAACGTTCTGCCCTAAACGGTGCGATGTCCATGTACGGGCGCCTGCCACCAAGCAGATCCGCAATGATCTCGGCAGTCGTTGACGCAGCAGTTAATCCGACGTGGCCGTGCCCGAAGGCGAAAAATGCATTGCCATAGCGTGGGGCGCGGCCTAGAACGGGCATCGAGTCTGGCAGAGATGGCCTATGGCCCATCCAACGCTCGACCTTGCCGTGTCTCAATCCAGGCAAGAGCCGCATGGCGCCAGGGGCAAGACAATCTGCCCGGCGATAGTTTGGCGGCGCATCGAGGCCCGCGAGCTCGACAGTACCCGCCACCCTTAGTCCGCCCTCCATTTGAGAGATAAAGAACTTACCTTCACCGGAACAAACGGGAATTCGTGGCGTTACCGTGGGCGATTCCAGCATTACGTGATAGCCCCGCTCGGTTTCAAGCGGTACGGTACTGCCGAGCTGAGACGCCAAGCCCTTTGAATGAGCTCCAGCCGCAATGACGACAGCATTCACGCCTATTCGCGTCCCGTCCGTGATCACGGTGGTCACCCGGCCATCGCGGAGCTCGAAGCCCTTTGCTCCTTGTGTAACGAATGTGCCGCCAGCAGCTGTAAGCTGGCGAGCGAGAGCGCGAGAAAGTCTGATCGGACTTGGCACGTGGCCTTGTTCGGGCAGTAAGACGAAATGAGTAATCGCGGCAGATAGCGCGGGATCGAATTCGCGGATTTGAGGCCCTGTCAGCACTTCGATCTTCACGCCGCGCGCATTTCGGAGCTGACGTCCGAGCGTATCGGCACAAAAGCCAGATTCGCTTTCGTATGCAAAAGCATATCCATCCTGCCGAATTAGCTCTGGCACCCCAGCCCATTCCGCGAGTGGCCGCCACTTGTCGATTGACTTATCAAGTAATGGATGCAAGGCGTCGGCTATTTGGTTCACGCGCGCGAGCGTTGTGCTCAAATTCAATCGCCAAAGCCACGGCGCAATCTTATGCGCGTATTGCGGCCGGATAGATAAGGGCCCCGCCGGGTCGAGCAGCCATTTGGGGACTTTCATCCAGCTGCCGGGCAAACCAAGCGGCACACATGAAGCGCGGCTCAAGCAGCCGGCATTTCCGAACGAGCAGCCCTCACCGGGTGGTTGCGGATCAATTACCGTTACCGCATATCCTCGAAGACGCAGCTGCGCAGCGCAGGCAAGCCCGACCACCCCAGCGCCGATGACAGCGACATGCTCCGGCACCTAATCCCCTCCTTCGCCTCTCAAATGACAGGCCAGCGCGTCGTATAGGCTTCCAACGCCGGAAGTTTCCGGGCAGGAGGCGGCGCTTCGGGCGTACCGAGGTACAAGAAACCAATCAACTCTTCGCCGGCACTCATACCCAGCGCACTCTTGACGACTTGATCATATGCGGCTGGCCCTGTTCGCCACATCCCTCCATATCCCAACATGCTTGCGGCCAAGAGCACGTTGTACGCGGCAATACCAGCAGCGATCACTTGCTCAATGTAAGGCACCGACTTGCGTTCGAGCGCCCTCGCGACCACAACCACGATTGTCGGGGCCCGGAAGGCCTTTTCCCGCTCTCTTTCCAGCGCGGAGTACGAAGATTCGGGCTCTCGCGCTTTAAGCGACTCCGCAAGGAGGTTCCCCAGCGCATCGCGTCCTTCTCGGGAAATTACGACAAAGCGCCAGGGTTTCAGCCTTCCGTGGTCAGGCCCGCACATGCCCGCCATGAGCATTTCGTCCAGGGCAGTGGAATCCGGTGCCGGCTCGCGCAACTTGACAGGACTTTGGCGCTTGTGAATCGCCTCCACGACGCTCCGCATCGAGGGCATCGAAGATTCAGTCATCTGCTGATCAAGCCCAGACACTCGATCTCCGCTCGCGCCTTGAGATCCAAAAAGGCGACGACGGCATTTCCGCCGTCACCTTTCTGTAATCCTTATTCGAGCGAGGCCCCTGTCTTGTAATGGATGTGCAAGGCGCCGTCGTGATACCGGTGGGTGTAAAAGCTCTTGGCACTCACGGCCGCCCCTTGATACACGCTGGTATTGTCCATCGCCTCGCAATCTTTTTCTGTCTCCCAGCCGCTCACATAAATGACCTCATGCTCATGATTCTTCTCGACGCATTCCGCAACATGAATGAATTTGCAGCCCGGCATCTTGCGAATCGCGGGCGCCAAGGTGTTATTGATGAATTCCCAATAAGCCTTCTTTTTTTCGGGTGGGACTGCACCGTGAACGACGCGCAAGATCATTTGAAGCCTCCTATGGATTCGGTAGTTGAACCACGCTGCCCTCCACGCCACTCGGGGGAGCATTGAGGCTATCGTACCGTTGCTCCATGGCGGCGTTAAGGAATATTATTTGGCATCTATATCCATTATTTATATATTAGTTACGACTGATGAAGCTCCAGCAGATTCGCGCTTTTGTAGAGATAGTCCGGCGCGACCTGAGCGTATCGGATGCCGCCCAGGCCCTGTTTACGTCGCAGCCGGGACTCAGCCACCACATTCGCAAGTTCGAAGAGGAACTGCGGTCGGAGCTTTTCATTCGCCGCGGCAAACGAATTATCAAATTGACGAACGTCGGCCAAGAGGTTCTCGCGATCTCGCAGCGGATCCTTGCAGAGGCCGAAAATCTCAGAAGGGTGGCGAGCGAGTCGCAAAACGAGGCGGAGGGAGACCTCGTGGTTGCCACCACTCATACGCAAGCGCACTACACCCTGCCCAATGTTGTACGTGCTTTCATCGCCAAGCATCCCAAGGTTCGCCTCGGCATAAAGCCGTGCAGCCCGATGGAGGCCGCGGACATGGTTAGAAGGGGCGAAGCCAACTTGTGCATATCAACTGAAGTAGTTGGCACCATGAGTGAACTGGTGATGATTCCCGGGGAAAAGTGGACACGATGTGTCATTACCCCTCCCAAGCACCCACTTCTATATACGCATCCTTTAGAACTGGAGGCGATTCAGAAGTACCCACTCATTACTTACGATTTCGCGTTTCAGAAGAACTCCAAGATCAGAAACGCCTTCGAGGCGAAAGGCCTGATACCCAGGGTCGTGCTCACCTCGGCGGATACAGGGATCATCAAAACGCATGTTTCGGCTGGTCTCGGCATCGGGCTAATTGCCTCGATTGCTTACAACAAGTCCGAGGACAAGGATCTCCGCAAACTGGATGCGAGCCACCTCTTTGAATCCAGCATGACGACCATTGGTTTACATAAAAATAGCTACCTGACGGGATACATCTACGACTTCATACAACTGGTTTTTCCGCGGGTGAAGCGCCGCGCGGTTGAAGCACTCTTCACGGGATGAGCGCGGCATACCTGAAGCTGGCACGTCCAGAACGGCACGCCGCAGAACGTGTCGCAGGAGCTGGGCGGGTGGGAGAGTCCGGAGATGGTGAGGCGGTACGCGCACGTGTCGGCGGAGCACCTTGCACCCTACGCAGAACGCCTCTCGGCTTTGCGGGTTGTGGGTGGAGGGACGGTCCCTACAAAAATCCCGACAGCCGCCGAATAAGAAAAGGCCTGGATTGCTCCAAGCCTTTGAAATTCTGGCGCGCCCGGCAGGATTTGAACCCACGACCCCCTGGTTCGTAGTCGTAAGAGCGCACCCAAGTAACTGATCTTAAACTAATCGCAGAGCTGCCC
>CAMPHL010000033.1 GCA_946885905.1 uncultured Pseudomonadota bacterium
GTCATAGCCGATGACCGACACATCCTCGGGCACAAGCCGGCCATGGTGGAGCAGCGAGCGGATCGCGCCGAGGGCGATCAGGTCGCTCGCCGCGACGATGCCGTCGAAGCTTTCCCCGCGCGCGATCAGCGCATCGACCGAGGCTTCGGAGAAGACGTACTGGAAGGTGCGGTCCTCGATGCCTTTGAGCAGGGCGAGCGCCGAGCGGCGCTCGTTCACGTCCTCGTACTCGAGCATCATCGTGGCCTTGAGGTTGCGGCCGTCGGGAATGAGCGGGTTGTAGGCGTCGATTTCTTCCTGGATGCCCTGCTCCTCGAAGATCTTCTCGATGCGCAGCATCTCCTGCACCTGGTACTGGATCGTGAGCGCGTCCTCGAAGATGAGGGTCACGTGCTCTCCCAGGTGGACGGTGCGGTTCTTCTTGTGGGCCAGGACCTTCGCGCGGAAGTCCTTGCGCGCCTTGGCGTAGGCCTCGAGGGTCATGAGGGAGTCGCGGGAGAGCTTTTGCATTTGCGTCATGTAAGCGGGCGTGGATTACGCGGGTTTGGGCGCGGATTATGCCGTTCAGTCGGGTAAGCCGTAGGCCATGCGAAGCAAGGTGAGGGGATGCTTGCGTTGCGCCTTGCCCTTGGCATCGGCGCGGTCGAGCCCTTCCTCCAGGTGATGCGCGGCCATCTGGCAGTCGGAAGCGAAGAAGTCGGGCGCGAACCCGGAGATCTGGTTCACCACCGGGCGCCCGATCTTCAAGGCGATGTCGTGGAATTCGGCCTTCACGCCCCAGGTGCCCGCGTGGCCCGAGCAGCGCTCGATCGTGAGCACCTCGGTGTCGGGCACGGCCTGCAGCGCTTCCTGCGTCTTCAAGCCGATCTTCTGCACGCGCCCGTGGCAAGGCACGTGGTAGGCCACTTTCCCGAGCGGGCGCTTGAAGTCGGCCTTGAGCAAGCCGTCCCTGCGCCGCGCCATGAGGTACTCGAACGGATCGAACATGGCGTCGCGGACGACGCGCACATCCTCCTCATCCGGGAACATGAGCGGCAGCTCCTGCTTGTACATGAGCGTGCACGACGGCACCGGCGTGAGGATGGCGTAACCCTCGCGCGCGAGCTTCGAGAGCTGCGGGATGTTGATGCTCTTCAGCTTCTCGACGAACTCGAGGTCGCCCTGCTCGAACTTGGGCATGCCGCAACACGCTTCCTTCGGGACGATCACGTACGGGATCTCGTTGTGGTCGAGGAGCTTCACCAGGTCGTGGCCGATGCCCGGCTCGTTGTAGTTCACGTAGCAGGTCGAGTAAACGGCCACCTTGCCGGGCGTGCGCTCGCCGTCCTTCACCGGGTGCGCCTTGCTTTGCGGGGCGTGGCGGCGGAAGGGGCGCGGCGAGAACTCCGGCACCCAGGCGTCCTTGTGCACGCCGGCGATCTGCTCGCCCATCGCGCGCAGCGGTTTCGACTTCGCCGCCGCGTTCACCATCTGCACCACGACCGGGATGGTCGCGAGCTTGCCGTTGCGGTCGGTCGAGGACAGCTGCGAGTCGCGCACCGGATGCTTCATCGTGCCGGCCTTGAACTGGTAGGCCTTGGCGCGAAGCATGAGGTGCGGGAAGTCCACGTTCCAGGGATGCGGCGGAACGTAGGGGCACTTCACCATGTAGCAGAGGTCGCACAGGTAGCACTGGTCGACCACGTCCCAGTACTTCTCCTTCGGGACCCCGTCGACCTCCATCGACTCGCTCTCGTCCACGTAGTCGAAGAGCTTCGGAAAGGTGTTGCACAGGCTCACGCAGCGCCGGCAGCCGTGGCAGATGTCGAAGACGCGCTCCATCTCCGCCACGATCTTCGCCTCGTCGTAGTACTCCGGTTTCTTCCATTCGACCGGGTGCCTGGTGGGCGCTTCGAGGCTGCCTTCTCTTGTGGACATTGTTTGGCGGCGGGGAGTTATGCGGGTGGTAAACCTTTGGAACACGGATGAAACGGATGAATCGGATGAACACGGATACGG
This sequence comes from uncultured Pseudomonadota bacterium, assembly GCA_946885905.1. The sequence continues at coordinate 1,999 of CAMPHL010000033.1, forward strand.
CCAAAGCGTGTCGTGCCTTCGATCCACGCAGGCACGAAACTCACTTGGGGCTATCCGTGTTTATCCGATTCATCCGCTTCAACCGTGTTCCAAATTGAAAGGGGGCCGGCAGCCCCCTTGAACCGGAAGGGATTACGAAGCGCGTCAGTCCGTCAGCGCGTCCAGGGCCTTCTGGAAGCGGTTGGCGTGCGAGCGCTCGGCCTTGGCGAGCGTCTCGAACCAGTCCGCGATCTCGTCGAAGGCCTCGTCGCGTGCCGACTTGGCCATTCCGGGGTACATGTCGGTGTACTCGTGCGTCTCGCCGGCCACGGCGGCCTTGAGGTTCTGGCGCGAGCTGCCGATCGGGAGGTCCGTCGCGGGGTCGCCGACCTGCGAGAGGTAGTCCAGGTGGCCGTGCGCGTGGCCCGTTTCACCTTCCGCCGTCGAACGGAAGAGCGCCGCGACGTCGTTCTGTCCCTCGACGTCGGCCTTGTTCGCGAAATACAGGTAGCGCCGGTTCGCCTGCGATTCTCCGGCGAACGCGGCCTTCAGGTTGTCATGGGTCTTGGTGCCTTTGAGCGGCTTCATTGCTTCCTCCTCGGGAATGATGTGAAAGCCTAGCCCCGCGGCGCGCGCAGCGTCCAATTGATTGTTCCGATACGGCCGATTGGGGATGCCTATCGGGCCTTGCGCAGCCTCGCGAGCGCACGGCGGTATGCGTTGCGCGCCTCGTCTTCCGAACCGTGGCGGCCGTCCTCGACCACGGCACGCCCACCCACGTAGACGTCGCGCACGCGGTTGGAGTTTCCCGAGAAGATCGCCACGCCCAGGCGGGCGGCAGCGCCGAGGCTTTCGAAGTCCACGTCGTCGCCATCGAGCACGACGAAGTCCGCGCGCAAGCCCGGCGCGATGGCGCCCACGGGGTGGCCGACCGCCTGCGCGCCGCCGGCGGCAGCCGCGCTCCAGAGATTCGCGCCGACGTCGGGGGAAGATTCTTCCGACGCCACCACGCGCACGCGCATGCGCAGCCGCTGGCTGTACTCGAGCGCGCGCAGCTCCTCGAAAGGACTTACCGATACGTGGCTGTCGCCGCCGATACCCCAGGGCGCGCGCGATTCCATCCACGGCACGAAGTCGAAGATGCCGTCGCCCAGGTTGGCTTCGGTCGTGGGGCACAGGCCGATGGCCCCGCCCGAGGCCGCGAGCTTGCGCATCTCGAGCGCGGTCAGGTGCGTGGCGTGTATGAAGCACCAGCGCCTGTCGACCTCCACCAGGTCGGAAATCCACTGCAGGGGCGTGACCCCGTGCGTCTGGAGGCATTCGGCCACCTCGCCCGTCTGCTCCGAAACGTGCATGTGGATCGGCATGGTGGGATCCATGCGCGCGGTGGCGTCCACCATCTCGGTCAGGAGCAGGGCATCGATCGCGCGCACCGAGTGCGGCGCGATGCCCAGGCGCAGCAGCGGCGCGGGCAGGTGGAACTCGGCGATGCCGCGGAGGATTGCGACGATGGCGGCGGGATCGCCGCCGAAGCGGCGCTGCGCGGGCGAGAGCGGCTTGTGGCCGAAGCCCCCATGCGCGTAGAGCACCGGCAACAAGGTGAGCGCGATCCCGGCCGCGCTCGCCGCGCCGACGATCCCGTGGGCGAGCTCCGCGCGGTCGGCGTAGGGCTTGCCGTCGCGATCGTTGTGCAGGTAATGGAATTCCGCCACCGTCGTATAGCCGTGCTTCAGCATCTCGAGGTAGAGGTGGGCGGAAATGGCCTCGATGTCCTCGGGCTCGAGCAGTCGGACGAGGCGGTACATCTGCTCGCGCCAGGTCCAGAAATCGTCGGTCGGATGGCCGCGGAATTCGGCCAGCCCGGCCATGGCGCGCTGGAACGAATGCGAGTGCACGTTCGGCATGCCGGGCAGCACCACGCCGGTGGCGCTCGCCACGCCGGTGGCGCGCTCCACCTCGACGGCCACGCGCGAGATCACGCCGGCATCGTCCCACTCGATCATCACGTTGCGCGCCCAGCCCGAGGGCAGGAGCGCGTCGGCGGCGTGCAGGGAGGGCATGGGTCGTTATGATACGTGGCGATGAAACGCCATCTCCTCGTGAACGCCCGCATCGCCACGATGCGCGGCGGGAGGTATTCGATCGTGGAGCACGGGGCGATGCGGATCGAGGACGGGGTGATTGTCGAATTGGGCCCCGGCCTTCGGGCGCCCGAAGGCGATGGGCCGGAGCCCGATGTCATCGACGCCCACGGCGCCCTCGTCACGCCGGGCCTCATCGATTGCCATACGCACCTGGTGTTCGCCGGCAACCGCGCGCGCGAGTTCGAGATGCGGCTGCAGGGCGCTACCTATGAGGAAATCGCGCGGGCGGGAGGCGGAATCGCCTCGACGATGCAAGCCACGCGCGCGGCCACCGAAGCCGAGCTTGCCCGGCAGAGCGGGCGCCGGCTCGACGCGCTGATCGAAAGCGGCGCCACGACCGTCGAGATCAAGTCGGGCTACGGGCTCGACCTCGACAACGAGCTCAAGTGCCTGCGCGTTGCGCGCTCGCTCGGCGAGGGTCGCGCAGTCGACATCCGTACCACGTTGCTCGGCGCTCATGCGGTGCCGCCTGAATACCGCGGCCGTGCAGACGATTACGTCGACCATGTCTGCGGGGAGATCATCCCGGCCGCCGCGCGTGCGGGCCTGGCCGATGCGGTCGATGCGTTCTGCGAGGGGATCGGTTTCTCACCGCAGCAGACCCGGAAGGTCTTCGAGGCTGCGCGCGCGCATGGATTGCGCGTGAAGCTTCACGCCGACCAGCTCTCCAATCTCGGCGGCGCAGCCCTCGCAGCCGAGTTCGGCGCACTCTCGGCCGATCACCTCGAGCACACCGACGAGCCGGGCGTGCAGGCGATGAAGCGCGCCGGCACGGTGGCGGTCCTGCTTCCGGGCGCCTTCTACTTCCTGCGCGAAACGAAGCTGCCCCCGGTGGAATTGCTGCGCAAGCACGGGGTACCGATGGCCGTGGCCACCGACTGCAATCCCGGCACCTCGCCGCTTGCATCGCTTACCACCGCGATGAACATGGCGTGCACGCTCTTCCGGCTCACGCCCGAAGAAGCTCTCGCCGGCGCGACCATCCACGCCGCAAAAGCACTCGGCCTCGAGGACCGGGGAGTCCTCGAGGCCGGAAAGCGTGCCGACTTCGTGATCTGGGATGCCGCGGATCCAGCCGAGCTCGCCTGGTGGATCGGGCGTCGACCCGGGCGCCGCTTCCGCGGCGACGGCCCGGGGCTCGATCAACTGTAAGGCGTCCCGTCCCTGTTGATGTCGCGGCCCAGGACCAGCGTGTCGCCGGGATTGTGGTCCATGCGCGTCACGTACTCACGGCCGTCGATCTCGTAACGGACGTCGTAGCCCACGATCGAGTTGGGGTTGCCGCCAACGACACGGCAGCGGCTGCGGTCGAGGTCGGTCTGTTCGTCGCGGTCGTTGCGCCTCTCGACGTTGTGGCCCAGGATGCCGCCCAGCACCGCTCCGCCGACCGTCGCGGCGGTGTTGCCGTGCCCGCTGCCGACCTGGTGGCCGAGGATGCCGCCGGTGACGGCGCCGATCGCCGCGCCCTTGCCGACCCGGGTGTTCTCTTCGGCCCGCACCTCCTCGTAATGGCCCGCGCGCGGGTTCCAGCACTCCTGCCTGGCGCCGGAGGCTGCGTCGTAGAGGGGGCGCGACTCGATCACGCGCGCCGTGTCGCCGCGGTAAGCGTTGTCGCGATAGGTGTTGTCACGATACGTGTTGTCTCCCCGGTAGGGGTTGTCGCGGTAGTACTGGCCGAAGGCCGCCGGGGCGATTGCCGTGGCGACAGCCGTCGCCAGGATGGCGAGCTTCTTCATGCGTCCTCCTGTCGGGATCTCGATGTGCGATCAGGGTGGACAAAAAGCGACGCCGACGCGTTTCGGCGCCGGCGTGGCCGGGTGGAGCAGGACGTGTCCTATCGATAGGTGGGAGGCGGCGGACGGTGCCCGCGGGGCGGGATTTCCCGGCCCTCGCGCGGCTCGATTTTCACGGCCACCTCGAGGAACCGGCCCGGATCGCGGTCCATGCGCGTGCTGAATTCGCGCCCGTTGTAGACGTAGCGCACGTCGTAGCCGACTCGGGCCTCGCGCACCTCCTGGACCGTTCGGCAGCGCTCGACGTTGCGGTCCACCGGCACGCGCTCGACGTGCGTCGTGGTTGCGCCGTTGCTCCGGTCCACCTGGTTGCCGACCAGCCCGCCGATCACGGCGCCCGCGGCGGTGGCGGCGTCGTTGCCGCGCCCGCTGCCCACTTGGTGGCCAGCCACGCCGCCGACGATCGCGCCCAGCACGGTCCCGGGGCCGATGGCCGCCCCGGTATCGGTACGGGTCACGCGGCGCTCTTCGTAGCTGCGTACTTTCTCGTTCCAGCACTGCTCTCGCGACACCGGGATGCGCTCGCTGATGGGATTCACGGCGAGGACCTTGGCACGGTCGGTGTACATCTCCCCGGCGAGCGCGGGCGCCGCGACGGCGCAAAGGGTGGACAGGGTATAGGCGATCTTTTTCATAAGGTTGTCTAGTAAGGACCTCTGGGTTGCGGAAAGCGGGAGCCGGGTTGCCGTTCGGGCGAAGGCGGGACGACGATCACGTTCACGGCCATCTGCTCGCCCGGGTCGTAGGGCATGCGGACCAGGAATTCGCGTCCCATGTATTGGTAGTTCACGTCGTAGCCGACGATGCGCTCGCGCGTTTCGGACCGGTCGCACGGCGCGACCTCGGAAGCGGCCGAGCTGTAGCCGGTGCCTTCCATGCGGCATTCGCGGTTGTTGGCCGGGCCCTTCTCGTACACGGGCTTCGAGGAGAGCACGCGCGCGACGTCGCCGAACATGAGCTTGGGCTCGAAACGGGCGGGTCCTGGCCTGGCGGAGCGCGAGGGGTCCGGCGAAGCGGCGGAGGGCGGCGCGCTACCCGACGGCGCGGCGGCCGCGGGGGGAGCAGCGGACGGCGGGGCGTTCCCCGGCTCCGCAGGCGAGGCGGCGCCGGCGAACAGGGGCACCAACCCGGCGGCCGCGAGGGCCAGGATCGTCTTCTTCATGGATTCTCCTTGGGCAGATCCTGCCCGCTTAAACGCGCGGCGCCCCACTCCGTTGACGTGCCCAGTCGAGGACCATGGCCAGCTGCTCGCGAAGGATGCCGCTCACGGCCGCGGCCCGCTCGGGCCGGAAAGGGTAGGGAGAGGTCTCGTCCATGTAGATGGCCTCGGCCATCTCGAGCTGGATCGCGTGCACGCCCGCGGCGGGCGCGCCGTAATGGCGCGTGATGTAGCCGCCCTTGAAGCGGCCGTCGAGCACCGAGGTGTAACCGGCGTGTCGGGAGAAGGCGACACGAAGCGACTGCGCCAGCCCCGCATCGCACGACTTCCCGTCCGCGGTGCCGAGGTTGAAGTCCGCAAGCCGGCCCTCGAAGAGTCGGGGCGCCTCCGAGACGATCGAGTGCGCGTCCCAGAGCATCGCGATGCCGTGCTCGTCGCGAACGCGCCGGAGCTCGGCGGCGAGCCGGCGATGGTACGGCTTCCAGTATCGCTCGACGCGCCGCGCGATCTCGGCCTCGTCCGGCTCGCTTCCGCGATAGAGCGGCTCGGAGTGGAACGTGTCGATCGGGCAGAGGCGCGGGGTGTCGCGACCGGGATAGAGGTTCGAGCCGTCCGGCGGCCGATTGAGGTCCACGACGTAGCGCGAATGCGTGGCCTGGATCGAGGTCGCGCCCAGCTCCGCCACGAAAGCGTAGAGGCGCGGCAGGTGCCAGTCGGTGTCCGGGCGGCGGGCGGCGCAGTCGGTGAGCTGGCGGCCGATGCTCCACGGCACGAAGGTGCCCACGTGCGGCATCGACACGATGAGGGGCGAAGCGCCGCGTCGGTAGCGATAGGGCGGGGCGCTCGCCTCGGAAAGCAACATCAGCGGTCGTTGTTGGCGCCGGACTTGCCGGTGAGCTTCCTGATGAGCTCGGCCGCTTCCCGCTCGGCCGTCTCGTCGAGCTCGCGCTGGCGCTCCTCCGGGACGTGCGCCTCGGGGGCGGCCGCCGGGGCAGGCTTCGCCTTCGCGGGAGCCTTCGCCTTCATCTTCGCGCGCGTGCGCCGGATCACCTGCCAGGCCGCATGCCCGTCGAAGGGGCCGATGGGCAGGAGCGCCACGATCATGACGAAGAGGTTGAGCTTCACCAGCACCACGAACATCACGGTGGAGAGCTGGGCGCCGAAAGGGATCGCGCCGAACGGCACGAACGCCGTCGCCGCGAGCGCCACGAGCATCAGCGCGAGTTGCGCGAGCACACCGCCCCAGGCCACGGCGACGGTGTCGCCCGCCTTGGCCGCGTATTCGTTGTACGAAGTCTCGCCGTGGATGCCCCATAGCGAGACGCCCGTCACGGCGATCCTGCGCCGCCGCAGCATCACGACATGCCCCAGCTCATGCACCGCGAGGACCAGGAACACGAACGGGATGGACAGCAGCATCAACACCACGTCCATGAAGATCAGGTACATCCAGGCGAACGCGAGCAGTACCGTCCAGTGCATCTGGACGGGGACGCGTCCCCAGGTGCCGAGCGACCAAGAATCCTGGCGCATGTCGAGCCCTACAGCGGTATGTCGAGTCCCTTGGCTTTCGCCACTTCGCGCGCCTGCTCGTAGCCGGCGTCTGCGTGTCGGACCACGCCGATCGCCGGATCGTTCCAGAGGACGCGCTCGAGCCGTTTGGCCGCGGCAGGCGTCCCGTCGCAGACGATCACCACGCCCGCGTGCTGCGAATAGCCCATGCCGACGCCGCCGCCGTGATGCAGCGACACCCAGGTCGCCCCGCCTGCCGTCGACAGCAGGGCATTGAGCAGGGGCCAGTCGGAGACGGCGTCCGAGCCGTCCTTCATCGATTCGGTTTCGCGGTTGGGGCTGGCCACCGAGCCGGTATCGAGGTGGTCGCGCCCGATCACGATCGGCGCCTCGAGCTCGCCGCTGGCGACCATGTCGTTGAAGGCCAGCGCCGCCTTGTGGCGCTGCCCGAGGCCCAGCCAGCAGATGCGCGCCGGCAGCCCCTGGAAACGGATGCGGGCCTTCGCCATGTCGAGCCAGCGATGCAGGTGCGCGTCCTCGGGAAAGAGGCTGCGCACCCTGGCGTCGGTCTTGTAGATGTCGTCGGGGTTGCCCGACAGCGCCACCCAGCGGAAGGGTCCCTTGCCCTCGCAGAAGAGCGGCCGGACATAGGCGGGCACGAAGCCGGGAAAGGCGAACGCGTCGGCCACGCCCTCGTCCTTGGCGACCTGGCGGATGTTGTTGCCGTAGTCGACCGTGGGCACACCGCGGCGATGGAGCTCGAGCATCGCCTCGACATGGCGCTTGATCGATCGGCGCGCCGCGGCTTCGACCGCCTTGGGGTTCGTTTTCCGCTCGCGCTCCCACTGGTCCACGGTCCAGCCCGCCGGGAGGTAGCCGTTCACCAGGTCGTGGGCGGAGGTCTGGTCGGTGAGCAGGTCGGGGCGTACGCCTTTCGCCGCGATCTCGGGCAGCAGCTCCGCGGCGTTGCCGAGCAGCCCCACGGACACCGGGCTCTTCGCCGCGCGCACGATCGCGAGCGCCTCGTCCAGCGTGGCCGCCTGCTTGTCGAGGTATCCGGTGCGAAGGCGCATGTCGATGCGCGATTGGCGGCACTCGATGGCGATCATCGACATGCCGGCCATCACCGCGGCGAGCGGTTGCGCGCCGCCCATCCCGCCCAGGCCCGAGGTGAGGATCCACCTGGGGCCAGGCCCCGGTTCATGCGCTTGCGGCCTGGCCCCGGCGTTGCCGTAGTGCTGGCGCAGCGCCTCCGCGAACGTCTCGTACGTTCCCTGCACGATGCCCTGCGAGCCGATGTAGATCCACGAGCCGGCGGTCATCTGCCCGAACATCATGAGGCCCTTGCGGTCGAGCTCGTTGAAGTGGTCCCAGTTCGCCCAGGCCGGCACGAGGTTCGAGTTGGCGATGAGCACGCGCGGCGCGTCGGCGTGGGTCTTGAATACCGCGACGGGCTTGCCCGATTGCACCAGCAGCGACTCGTCGTCGCCCAGGCGCTTCAGCGTCGCGAGGATCGCGTCGAAGCACTCCCAGTTGCGCGCCGCCCGGCCGATGCCGCCGTACACCACCAGCTCGGCCGGGTTCTCGGCGACGTCGGGATCCAGGTTGTTCTGGATCATCCGGAAGGCCGCCTCGGTGAGCCAGCTGCGGCAGGAGAGCTGCTTGCCCCGGGGTGCGCGGATCACGCGGGATGCGTCGCCGATCTGTCGGTGGGTCATGGCGGTGGGACAGGCAGGAAGCGAAGCCAGTATTATGCGTCCTGTGAAAATCGCCATCGCCCCGTGGGGCCTCGTCCTCGCCTTGCTCGCGCTGCCGTCGCTCGCGGCCTGGGAGGAGCTGCGCCGCAGCGACCAGGTGCGCCTCGCGATCGATCCCAAGACGATCAAGCGCAAGGGCGATACGGTGAGCTTTCGCTACATCGTGGACTTCCGCCAGCCACAGGGCGACCACAAGACCGGAGTCGTCTATCGCTCGCTCGCCACCAAGGCGCACATCCGCTGCAAGGCCCGCACGATCGTGGTCGAGCAGAGCGAGGCCTATCCCGGCAACGAGGCGAAGGGCCCCTCGCTCGGCGTGATGAAGCCGCCGAAAGGCGATGACGTCTTCAAGAAGCTCGAGGTGGGCTCCAGCGACGAGGACCTGCACAAGCGCGTCTGCGCGCCCGCGCCCGCCAAGGCCGACAAGGCGCCGGCGAAGAAGTAGGCGGGCCCCATGGGCATCACGCTGGAGACCGAACGGCTGCTGCTGCGTCCGTTCCGCAACGCCGACCACGCCCCCTATGCCGCGATGTGCGCGGATCCCGAGGTGATGAAGTACCTGGGCACGGGCGTCACCCTGAATTCGATGGAAGCCTGGCGCTCGATCGCGTCCATGCTCGGCCATTGGGAATTGCTCGGCTACGGGATGTTCGCCGCCGAGGTGAAGGGCACCGGCGAGCTCGCCGGGCGCGTGGGCTTCCTCGATCCGCCCGGCTGGCCGGGCATGCCTCGATTACGCCTTCGGCGCGCTCGCCCGCGATCGCGTGATCAGCCTCATCCGGCCGGGGAACGAACGCTCCATCCGCGTGGCCGAACGCCTGGGAGAGCGCCTCGCGGGCGAGGTGGACTTGCTCGGCGGCAAGGCGCTCGTATACGAGGTCCGCAGGTGATGAGGTGGGCGAAGTACGCATCGGCATCTCGGGATGGCGCTACGAGGGCTGGCGGGGAGTGTTCTACCCGCGAGGCCTCGCCCACGCGCGCGAGCTCGACTACGCTTCGCGCCAGTTGCCGACGATAGAGATCAACGGCACGCACTACTCGCTGCAGCGCCCCGGATCCTTCGACGCCTGGCGCGACGCCACGCCCGGGGGATTCGTCTTCGCGGTGAAGGGCAGCCGCTTCATCACCCACATGAAGCAGCTGAACGACATCGAGCGTCCGCTCGCCCCCTTCTGCGCCCAGGGCGGGCTCGCCCTGGGAG
>CAMPHL010000034.1 GCA_946885905.1 uncultured Pseudomonadota bacterium
CCCGAGAAACCGCCCCTTCCGCCGCGCGCAACCAGCAGCCGATCCTCGATGTGGTCGCGCGAGTACTCCCGGCGAACGGCATCGTACTCGAGGTCGGCAGCGGCACGGGCCAGCACGTGGCGCACTTCGCCAAGGCGCTGCCGAATCTCGTCTTCCAGCCGAGCGAGATGGATCGAGCCAGGCACGCTTCGATCGCCGCCTGGATCCGGCACGAGAACCTCGCCAATGTGAACCCGCCGATCGCCTTCGACGTGACGCGCCTGCCCTGGCCGGTAGCGCACGCCGACGCCGTCATCTGCATCAACGTGATCCACATCTCGCCCTGGGAGGCCACCCTCGCCTTGATGCGCGGCGCCGGCGAACTGCTCGCCTCGGGCAGCGTGCTGGTGACCTATGGACCGTATCGCCGCGGTGGCGCCCACACCGCGCCCAGCAACGAAGCCTTCGACGCGAGCCTCCGGCAGCGCGACCCGAGCTGGGGCGTGCGCGACCTGGAGTCGGTCGCGGCCGCGGCCGCTGCCCACGGCCTCGACCTGGAGGAAACCGTCCCGATGCCCGCGAACAACTTCATGCTGGTCTTGCGCAAGCGGTAGACTCGCCGCCCATGAAGCCTCCCGCCTATTGGACCGCCGCCGCAACCCGGCTCGTCGCGCTGGAAGAACCCAGGCGCCTCATCCGCTACCAGGCCGCGCAGGCTCCCGAGCGCTGGCGGCAGGTGATCGAGAAAGACGCCGGGCTGCTGAGGGAAGTGTGCAGCTCGATGGAAGGGATGCTCGCCCACCACGGCATCTCGATCCCGGTGCGCATCGTCTCGGCCGTGATGTATCACGTGCTCTACAAGCGCCACGGCTACTTCATCGACGAGAGCAACCTCTTCGCCGACCACGGGCGCATCTCGCGGCCGCTGATGGCGTTCCTGCAGCGCCAATACACGTGGTCGCACATGGCCTGCACGACGGCCTCGGTGTTCGACGCGGCCACGAACGAGATGGTGATGCTGCGAAGCCTCGATTGGCCCGGCGCCGAGACGCTCGCCAGGGCCACGCGCCTGCACGAATTCCAGGACGCGGCGGGGCGCACGGCGTTCCTCTCGGCGGGCCTCACGGGGATGGTCGGCATCCTCACCGGCGTGAAACCCGGCGCCTTCTCGGTCGCGCTCAACTTCGCGCACGCCCGCCGCTCGATCCGGCCCGCGGCCGATCCCACGATGATGATCCGGCGCCTGCTCGAGGATCCGGGCGCGAATTCGTTCGGAGCGGCCAAGCTCGCGATCAGCAAATGGAACCTGGGCGCTCCGTGCTTCATCTCCCTTTGCGGCATCGCCAAGGGCGAGGGCTGCGTCTTCGAATTCCTTCCGGGCGGCGCCCACCAGGTGCGTGAGATGGGCGATGTGCCGTACGTGGTGCAGGCGAACCACTACGACGGCAAGGAAGATACGGCGGCCACCCAGCAGATGGAGGCCTCCGATACCGAGGCGCGCTTCCAGGCGACGCTGGCCCAGTCCTCCGGCATGCGTCGGCGGCAGGTCGAGACCCGTTTCGCGGCGTGGGGCGCAAATCCCGGGGGCGAACCGGTGGAAGCCGCGGCCTTGCGCGTGTGGAGCGAAGTGCCGGTGCGCAACTACGAAACCACGCAGTTCGTGGTCATGCGGCCGTCCAAGGGGGCGATGAACATCTGGGTCGCCGCGCGCAGCTAGGCAACCAACACCGGGGCCAGGTACGGGACAGGTACTTGTGCCAGGCGTGGGACAGGTACGGGACAGGTACTTGTGCCAGGTGCCTGTGCCAGGCGTGGGACCGGTGACCTCATCTCGGCCTGTAGTCTCTCCACCTCCTGCACGAATGCGTCGTCCCCAAGCGGCCGACTCCGCTGTATGGCCGTGCGAATCTTCGAGATCTCCTCTTCGGAAATTTGCAGCCGGAAAAGACCGCGGTACGTTGACTGTCGATCTTCCGGTGTAGAGCCGAGACCCAGGTAGAGCTTGTGCGGTGTAATGAATGCGGAAGGTTCTCCTTCGCCGTTCGTGCCGTAACTCGACCATGGGTATTGGCTGGGTGTGCCGACCATGCCCGCGCGCAGCGGGTTCAGCTCGATGTAGCGCTGGCAGGTGAGGAAATAGGGCTTCGAATCGACCAGCGATGCCTTGAAGCGGCCCTGCCAGACCGATCCGCATCGATTGTGCTTCCGGTTCACGTGCTGGCCGAAGATCTGGTTCACGGCATGCATCAGCTGCGAAATCGATGGGATGTCGGGCGGCGAGACGAGCAGGTGGACGTGATTGCTCATCAGCACGTACGCGTGGACTTCACAGCCGTGGCGCTTCGCGTACTCCTGGAGCAGGCCGAGGTACAGGCTGTGGTCCGCGTCGGACATGAAGCAACGGGCCTTGTTGTGCCCCCGCTGCAGGACATGGAGCGGGTAGCCAGCAAGAAGAGTTCGGCGATTTTGGCGGGGCATGTCCCCAAGAACGCGCCTCGGCGCCAGGGGATGACAAGGACACCGGGGCCAGGTACGGGACAGGTACTTGTGCCAGGTCTCTCCTAGGCGCGCCTAGGAGAGACCTGGCACAAGTACCTGTCCCGTACCTGGCCCCGGTGTTCGCGGTTCAGAGCAGCTCGTTGATCGAGTACGCCAGGTGGGCGTGCAGCTTTTGCCGCAGCGGCCGCTTCACCCACTTCTCCAGCTTGATCTCGTCGGCACGCTCCACGTACTTCTCGAAGATCTTGTCCAGCCTCTGGGCGGTCTTCGGGTCCAGGATCCCCAGGCTCACCTCGTCGTTGGTCTCGAAGGAGCGGTCGTCGAAGTTGGACGAGCCCACGATGCTGTACCTGCCGTCGACCGTCATCACCTTCTGGTGCAGCAGCGTGTGCGAGTACTCGAACAGCCGCACGCCCGCCCGCAGGAGCCTCTCGAAGTTGCGCTGTCCGGCGTACTGGACGATCGGGTTGTCCGAGCCGCCGGTCGAAGGCATCAGCACGCGCACGTCCACGCCGCGCTCGACCGCATCGCCGAACGCCTCGATCGCATCCAGATCGGGAATGAAGTAGGGGTTCTGGATCCAGATCCGCTCGCGGGCGAGGCAGATGAGCGAGTGGTGGAGGATCTTCACGGCCGGGGCGGAGCATTCGGGCTTGGCGTAGGCGAGGTGCATCTTGAGCTCCCCCGCGTGCTCCAGCTCCGGGAACACATCGGGCCCCGCGAAGAGCTCGCCCGTCTCGCCCGCCCAGTTCTCGCTGAAGCAGCCCTGCAGCGCATGCACGATGGGCCCGCGCACCCGCACGCTCACGTCGGCGAAGTGCTTGTGGTCCTCGGCATCGCCCAGCCAGTCGTCCACGACGCAATGTCCGCCCACGAAGGCTTCCTTGCCGTCGATCACCAGGATCTTGCGGTGCGTGCGGTCGTTGAGCACGCCGATGTTGCGCAGCTTCTTCTCGTGGAAGAAGTGCAGCTTCGCGCCCGCGTCGCGCAGCATCTCGCGCTCGTCCTCGCCGATGTTCTTCGAGCCGTTCGCGTCGAGGAGGATCCGCACCGTCACGCCCTCTTTCGCCCGGTCGGCCAGGGCCTTCGCCATGCGCTTGCCGAGCTTGCCGCCCTTCCAGAGGAAAGTCTCGTAGTGCACCGACTTCCTCGCCTTCTCGATCCGCTCGACCAGCACGTCCCAGAACTTGCCGTTCTCGAGGATCTCGACCGAGTTGCCCTCCACCACGCTGCCAAGCGAAAGGCCGGCAAGCGACGGCAGCAGATCGTCGATGCCGCACTCGGTCTCGAGCGTGAGATTGGGGTCGCGGTGGCGGCGGATGGACCAGATCACGATCCCCAGGAAGGTGAGGATCGCGATGAAGACGGCCAGCGCGAGGCTGCCCACGGCCCAGGCGGAGGACATGCGCTAAAGACATGCCAGCGGGCGGAATGTTCTCGCCGCCCGTTGCTTCTGCAAGTACGGAGGCCCGATGTCCTACATTGCCGCGACCGCGCGCTGCGCCACCTCGAGCATCTCGTCGCCCACCGCGGCGTTTTTCTTCCCGGCGATCTGCTCCAGCTCCCAGGGCTCGTCCGTGTCCACCCGCGTCAAGCTGAAGCAGGCCTTGCGCTCGTCGGTGAGCTGGTCGCGGATCGAGAACACCGCGTAACTGCCCGCGCGGCAATCGTCCTCGTAATCCGCGAGGCAGTTCTTCATCGCGGCAGCTTCGGCAGCGAGCTCGACCGCCGAACGAATCGGAACGACCCGCCATTGTCCGAAGGTCATCTCGCCGCAGGGCACGGCCCAGGGCAAGGCGTTTGCCGGCATCAGGGCCTTGAAATGCGCGATGCTTTTCTCGGCGATCCACGGCCAACCCGCATGCTGCTGGTTCGCGTCCGGGATCGGCTTCGTGTCGATGAACCAGTTGGCGGCGCACACGACATGGCACCGCAGCAACCCGCGATGCCGCACCAGCGCGCGCATGAACCACAGCGGATACCGCTCGAAATCCAGCCGCGCGGAGCGGTCCGTGCGGTGGTAGGCAAGCGCCAGCGCGTGGCCGGCAAACTCCGGCGGCGGTGGCTCCTGCACGTCGAGGCGCAACAGCAGGTTGGCGAGGCGCGCGATGGGGATGGGCTTCACCCAAGCCTCACCCAGGCGCTCGAACGAGCCAAATCCCCAGCGCGTGAGCTTCCTCCAGGCGCCCGCCTCAATGCCGGCGGCTTCGAGCACCCCTTGGAGCGCGAGGGAAGGATGCGCGTGCGCAGCCGCGGCGCGGTCTTCGGGCACGAGGCGCAGGAAGGGCAGCAGCGCCGGTTTCTCGACGCCCACGAGGGCGAGGGCCGCCGCGTGCGCCTGCAGCCAGCCGGAAGCCTCTCCAGGCACAGGGCCGCCGAATATCCGATTACCCAGCGACCGAAGCAGGATCTCGGACGGCTGGAAGGGATCCTCCCGAGGCGCCGTCGAAGGGGCCAACCGCGCGCCGCCGGCCACCTGCCATGCGACCTCGAGCATCATCCGGTTCCATGGATCGGGGCCTGCGCGCATGGCCGCCACCCGAGCCTCCACCCGGCAGCCGCGATCCATCATCTGCGAAAGCATGTAGTTGGCTTCGCGCGGGACATATCCCAGCATCACGCCCTGCCATTCGATGGCTATCGCGCGCGCATCGTGCCGATTGCCGGGCTCGCGCCGCAGCACCAAGAGGTCACTCGGGCGCATGCGAGCCCAGCAGGATTCCCCCCGGTAGTACTGGAATCCCGCGACCGGGCATTGCATGACCGGCACTGAATCGGCCTGGACCTCGTATCGGGCTGGCGTCCCGGACATCGGCTACCTCTACAAATGGCCTCGAGCCTGCCAACAGCCAGGCTCGCCAGGTGAGCCTAGGGTCGTATGCCCGAGCCCAAGTACACGATCCACGCGAGGAACGCCGCCTCGGCGACCACCGCCGCGATTCCGATGACCCACTTGTCCCGCAGCGAGGCGTGCGGCCCGGTGCGCTCCCGGAACAGCACCACCTTCAGCCGCCCCGGCGGGAACAGCCGATAGAGCAGCCACGCGATCGGCGCCACGACCACGAACACGAAGACCGGGACGACGAAGGGCCGGATCGCAATGGCGATCGCCGTGGTGAGCTGCATCGCAACCCTACCTCCGCATCGCCTTGGCGATCGCCGCCTGGGCGGCCTGCCAGGCGGCCAGGTCGCGCTCCATCAGCTCCTGGATCGGGGTGGGTTTCGTGCTGGATTCGCGCATGGCCGGTCTCCTTTCCATGAGCGCAGGCTAGGGGAGGCCAGGCTCATGGCGTGAGCCAGCGAGCGGGGGGCAACGGCGTCAACCAGCCGATCGACATGCCTAAGTTACGATGCCGGTATGCGCCCCCCCACTCGAATGGACGCCGTCCAGGCCCCGATCATCCCGACCATCGGCGCCCTCGTGCGCGCAACACCCGGCACGATTTCCCTCGGACAGGGCGTGGTGCATTACCAGCCACCGCGCGAGGCGATCGAGGCCGCAGCCAAAGCGTTGGCCGAACCCGCGACCAGCCAGTACAACGCGGCCGCGGGCATCCCGATGCTCCTCGAGCGCATCGCGGCAAAGCTCTCGGCCGAGAACGCGATCGACGTGGCCAACGGCCTCGGAGTGATGGTCACGGCCGGCGGCAACATGGCCTTCATGCACGCGGTGCACGCGATCACGCAGCCGGGCGACGAAGTGATCCTCAACACGCCCTACTACTTCAACCACGAGATGGCGATCCGCATCGCCGGCTGCACGCCGGTGTGCGTGGCGACCGACGAGAACTACCTCCCGCGGGTGGAGGCGCTGCGTGCCGCGATCACCAACCGCACGCGCGCGATCGTCACCGTGACGCCCAACAATCCCACGGGCGCGGTCTATCCGCAGGCGCTGCTCGAGGCCATCAACGCGCTCTGCCGCGAGCGCGGGATCTACCACGTGAGCGACGAGGCCTACGAGTACTTCACCTACGCCGCCGCGCGGCACTTCTCGCCGGGGTCGCTGCCCGGGGCGCAGGCGCACACGATCTCGCTCTTTTCGCTATCGAAGGCATACGGCTTCGCGGGCTGGCGCGTGGGCTACATGGCGTACCCGCAGAGCCTGGAAGCGGCGATGACGAAGATCCAGGACACCGTGCTCATCTGCCCGCCGATTTCCTCGCAGGTGGCCGCGGCGGCGGCGCTGGGCGTCGGGCGCGCGTACTGCGAGCCTTACCTGAAGGAGCTCGCCGAGGTGAGGCAACTCGTGCTGTCGCAGCTCGCGACGCTGGGCCCGCGCGTGAAGGTGCCGCTGGCCGAGGGCGCGTTCTACAACTTCGTGCAAATCGATTCCCCGCTGGATCCGATGGTCGTTGCCGAGCGCCTGATCCGCGAGCACAAGGTCGCGGTGCTGCCGGGAATGACGTTCGGGATCGAGGGGTGCTATCTCCGGATCGCGTACGGGGCGTTGAAGAAAGAGACTGTCGCCGAAGGGATGGGAAGGTTGGTTCGGGGACTTGCAGCGATCCCTTCCGCGATACCCGCGTAGCGCATTGCGCCGTTAACGACCGCAAGGTTAGACTGGCCGCTACGCTGGCGCGCCTGGTCGTGCCATTCCGAGGCATCACTCACCAGACGCGGGGTCATGCAGGCCGTTGTTTTCGCGATAGACGGGCAACGCTTCGCGTTGCGCCTGGCCGCCGTGCAGCGCGTCGTTCGCGCGGTGAGCGTGACGCCGCTGCCGGGCGCGCCCGATTTCGTCCACTGCGCGATCGACGTGGCCGGGACGATCGTGCCCGTGCTCGACATGCGCAGGCGCTTCCGCGCCACGAGCCGGGGCGTGCGCGCAAGCGACGAGTTCCTGATCGCCACGACCTCGCGCCGCACCGTGGCGCTCCAGGTGGACGCGGCCCATGGCGTGATCGAGCACGAAAAATCCGCCGTGGTCGATCCGGCGCGCCTCGCCCCCGGGCTCGAGCGGTTCGATGGCGTGATGCAGCTCGAGGACGGCCTGGTCCTCATCCACGACCTGGAGGCGTTCCTGTCGCTGGACGAGGAACGCGCGCTGGACGAATCCATCGAGCGGCGCCGGCCGTGACGGGAGAGCCCCGCCTCGAAGAGTGGGCCCGCGTGAGCGGCGTCGTCGCCGACTGCCTGGGGCTTCACTTCCCGCAGGAACGGCAGGCGGAGCTGGAACGCGGCATCCGCGCAGCGGCCCCCGAGCTAGGCTACGAGGACACCGCGGCCTGCGTCGCGGGCCTGCTCGCCTCGCCGCCCCGGGGCGAGGAGGTGCAGGTCCTGGCGAGCCATCTCACCGTGGGCGAGACGTATTTCTTCCGCGATCGCCCGGTGATGGAGGCGCTCGCCGAGGCGGTCCTCCCGGAGCTCATCCGCGCGCGCCGGGAGGCAGGCCGGAGGCTGCGCATCTGGAGCGCGGCCTGCTGCAGCGGCGAGGAGGCCTATACGGTGGCCATCCTGCTGCATCGCCTGCTGCCGGACCTGCGCGATTGGCGGGTGACGATCCGCGCGACCGACGTGAACCCGCGGTTCATGCGCAAGGCGGCGCTCGGCCACTTCGGCGAATGGTCGTTCCGTGGCGCCCCCGAGTGGTTGAAGCGCCGCTATTTCCGGCGCGTGGGCAAGGCCACGCATGCGGTGGATCCGGAGATTCGCGCGATGGTGTCCTTCGCGTGCCTGAACCTCGCGAAAGACGACTATCCCTCGGCGGCAAGCGACACGCACGCGATGGACCTGGTGCTGTGCCGCAACGTGCTGATGTACTTCACGCCCGAGCGCATGCGGCAGGTGGCCGGCAGGCTGCACGACGCGCTGGCGGACGGCGGCTGGCTCGCGGCCGGTCCCAGCGAGTCTTCGTCCGAGCTTTTCCCGCGGCTCACCGGGGTGGCCTTCCCCGGCGCGATCCTCTTCCGCAAGGGCGCGCGCCCGGCCGAGCCATTCACGCGCCCGGACGCCCACGCGCCGGCTCGGCGCGAGCCCATCGAAAGCCTGGTCGAAACGCGGATCCGCGAGCAGGCGCTGCCGCCGCCACGGCCCAGCGTCGTGCAAACGCCGGCCGAGCCGGTCGATTTCTCCCGGCGCGTGCGTGCCCTGGCGAACGAAGGCCGCCACGCCGAGGCGCTGGCCTCGTGCGGGCGCTGGATCGCGGCCGACAAGCTCGATCCCTCGGCGCACTACCTGCACGGCATCGTGTTGCTGGAGCAGGGCGACACGGCCCAGGCCCGAGTCTCGCTGCAGCGAGCGATCTACGTGGATCCCGGCTTCGTGCTCGCCCACTACGCGCTGGGCAACCTCGCGCGGGCGGCGGGCAACGTGGGCGAGGCGGATCGCCACTTCGCCAATGCGCTGCAGCTCCTGCACGGGCACGCCGGCGATGAACCGGTGCCGGAGTCCGATGGCCTCACCGCGGGCCGGCTGGTCGAGTGCATCACCTCGCGTGCGGCCGTGGCAGGTGCGCATGAGCCCTGAAGAGGACGAGATCCTTCGCAGGCGCGCGCGCGCGCTGGCGAAACGCGACGCGGGCGCAGCCGCCGGCGGGGACCGCGTCGAGGTGCTGGAATTCCGCCTGGCCGACGAGCGCTACTGCGTGGCGACCGCGCGCGTGACCGGGGTCTATCCGCTGAAGGAGCTCGCTCCGCTGCCGTGCACGCCGCCCTTCGTGCTGGGGATCGTGAACGTGCGCGGAAGGGTCACGCCGGTGGTGGACATCAAGAAGTTCTTCGGCCTGCCCGAGGAGGGGCTCACCGACCTGCACTGCATCGTGCTCGTGCGCGGCCAGGGCGTGGAGCTGGGGCTGCTCGCCGACATGGTGGTCTCGGTGCAATCGATGCCGGCGGCGAGCTTCCAATCCACGCTGCCGACGCTCACGGGCATCCATTCCGAATACCTGAAGGGCGTCACGGCCGAGCGCCTGGTGATGCTCGACCTCGATCGCATCCTGGGCGACCCGCGCATCATGGTGCACGAGGAAGTCGAAGGCTGAAGGCAAAACCCAGACAGGGGAGGCGCAGCATGAAGTGGACAGTCGGTTTGAAGATCGGCGCCGGTTTCGGCATCGCGCTGGCGATCCTGGTGGCCATAGGTGCCGTGGCCTATCGCAGCACCGTCGTGCTCACGGAGACCGCCGCGGCGGTGGCGCATACCCACAAGGTGCTGGAAAGGGTCGAGGCGCTGGTCTCGTCGATGAAGGACGCCGAAACCGGGCAGCGCGGCTTCATCATCACCGGCGATGCGAGCTACCTCGAGCCCTTCCGCGCCTCCCGCGACGAAATGAACGCGCATTACCAGGCGCTTCGCGGCCTCACCGCCGACAACCCGAACCAGCAGCGGCGCCTCGACACCCTGAAGGGGGTCATCGAGGCCAAGTACAGGCACCTCAACGAGTCGCTGGACGCGCGCGCGGCGGACAAGGACAAGGGCTTCGAGAACGCGCTGCGCGTGATCCGCACGGACAAGGGCAAGGTCGCGATGGACGAGATCCGCAAGGTCGCCAACGAGATGGAGGCCGAGGCGAACGTGCTCCTCAAGGAGCGCTCGGAGGCGGCCGAGGCCGCGGCGGAGCGCGCGAAGGACACCATCGTGTACGGCGCGCTCGCCGCGTTCCTGGTGCTCTCGGTTGCCGCGTTCGCGATCACGCGCGACATCGCCGGCCCGCTGAGGGAGCTCACCGCCGTGGCCGAGCGCATCACGGTGGGCGACCTCGCCGCGAGGCTGCCGGACAACTCGCGCAGCGACGAGCTGGGTGAGCTCGCGCGCTCCTTCGAGCGGATGACGCAGTCGCTCCGGGCCATGGCCCAGGTGGCCGAGCAGATCGCCACGAGCGACCTGCGCTCGGGCGTGAAGCCGCAGTCGCCGGGCGACGTCCTCGGCACCGCCTTCGAGCGCATGGTCGAGAACCTGCGCGCGCAGATGCGCGAGCTCATCGAGGGCGCAAGCGTGCTCGGGGCGGCATCGAGCGAGATCGTGGCCTCGACCACGCAACTCACCGCGGGCGCCACGCAATCGGCCGCGGCGGTGAACGAGACCATCACCACCGTGGAGGAGGTGCGGCAGGCGGCGATGATGTCGAGCCAGAAGGCGAAGGTCGTCTCGGAAAGCGCCCAGAAGTCGGTGCAGGTCGCGCAAGGCGGGCGCAAGTCGGCCGAGGACGTGGTGGGCGGCATGAACCGCATCCGGGCGCAGATGGAGGCGATCGCGAACAGCATGGTGCGCCTGTCGGAGCAGGGGCAGGCGATCGGGCAGATCATCGCCACGGTGGAGGACCTCGCGGTGCAGTCCAACCTGCTGGCGGTCAACGCCGCCATCGAGGCGGCCAAGGCGGGCGAGCACGGCAAGGGCTTCGGCGTGGTGGCGCAGGAGGTGAAGAGCCTGGCGCTGCAGTCGCGCGAGGCGACCGGGCAGGTGCGCACCATCCTGGGTGACATCCAGAAGGCGACCAGTGGGGCGGTGATGGCCACCGAGGAGGGCGGCAAGGCGGTGGAGGCGGGCGCCCGCCAGACCGAGGTCGCGGGCAGCGCCATCCAGGCCCTGGTCGCAGGCGCGAACGAGGCGGCGCAGGCCACCACGCAGATCGCGGTCTCGAGCCAGCAGCAGCTCGTGGGCATGGACCAGGTCGCCACCGCCATGGGCAGCATCACGCAGGCGAGCACGCAGAACGTGGCGAGCGCCAGGCAGATGGAGGCCGCCGCGCGCAACCTGGACGACCTCGGCCGCCGCCTCAAGCTGATGGTCGAGCGCTACAAGGTTTGACGGGCCCGATGACCGGCAAGCAGGACGAGTTCCTCAAGCAGCTGCGCGCGACCTTCAAGGTCGAGGCCGCGGAGCACCTGCAGGCCATCGCCGCGGGCCTGGCCGAGATCGACAAGGGGCCGGCGCGCGAGGCGCGGCGGGAGATCGTCGAGCGGGTGTTCCGCGCCGCGCACAGCCTCAAGGGTGCCGCGCGCGCCGTGGACCTGGTCGACATCGAAGCGCTGTGCCAGTCCATGGAGGACGCCTTCGCTTCCTGGAAGCGGCAGGAAGCGGCCCCCGCGCGCGCGCTGCTCGATGCGCTGCATCGAGC
>CAMPHL010000035.1 GCA_946885905.1 uncultured Pseudomonadota bacterium
CACCTGGACCGCGCGATCGCCGGCCACGAGAGCTGGTACGAGCGGCTGCTCCGGCTGCCGGACGGCGAGGAGCGCTGGGTGCGCGTGCGCGTCACGCCCCGCAAGGAGGACGGGCGCGTCGTCGGCTACTACGTGGTGTCGACGGACATCAACGAGATCAAGCGCGCGCAGGCCGAGGTCGAGGACAAGGAGCGGCAGTTGCGCCAGGTCATCGACTCGGTGCCGACGCCGATGTGCTACGTGGATTCCGGCGAGCGCTACCGCTACGTGAACAATGCCTTCCTCGAGTACGTCGGGAAACCCGCCTCGGAAGTGATCGGCGGCCACGTGCGCGATTTCCTCGACGACGAGCGGTGGGCGGCGCTCCAGCCGAAGCTCGCGCGCGTGCACCAGGGAGAATCCAGCGCCTCCGAACGGCTGCTGCGATACGCCGACGGCCGCGAGCGCTGGATGACGGTGCGCCTCGCCCCGCGCTTCGTCGACGGCCGCTACATGGGTTACTTCGCGACCACCAGCGACGTGCACGAGCAGAAGCTGGTGGAGCAGGAGCTGCGGCGCACCAACACGATCCTGTCGGCGCACTTCGACAACACGCCGCTGGCCGTGATCGAGTGGGATACCGACCTTCGCATCGTGCGCTGGTCGGGACAGGCAGAGGCGATCTTCGGATGGAAGGCCCCCGAGGCGCTGGGCAAGCGCCAGGACGGCTGGCGCCACGTCTACGAGGAGGACGAGGAGGCCGCAGCGCGCATGATCCGCGAGCTGGTCGAGGGCCGCAGCCGGCATGCCACGTCGCTGCACCGCAACTACCGCAAGGACGGCTCGGTGATCTGGGTCGAGTGGCACAACTCGGCGCTGCGCGACGAGGCCGGGCGCCTGGTCTCGATCCTGTCGCTCGCCCAGGACGTCTCCTCGCGCATCCAGGCCGAGGAGCGGCTGCAATACATGGCGACCCACGACGGGCTCACGGCGCTGCCCAACACCGTGCTGCTGAACGACCGCCTCGAGGCGGCGCTCATGCGCGCGCACCGTGCAAAGCGGCGGGTGGGCGTGATGTTCCTCGACCTGGACCACTTCAAGGACGTGAACGACACGCTCGGCCACCGCGTGGGCGACCTGCTCCTGAAGGAGGTGTCGCGCCGCATCCGCGCGACGCTTCGCCAGAGCGACGTGCTCGCGCGCATCTCGGGAGACGAGTTCGTGGTGGTGCTGGAGGACCTGCCCGACGAGGGCGCGCCGGAGCGCGTGGCGCACAAGATCCTGGACGAGGTGCGCCGCCCGTTCCAGATCGAGGGCCAGGAGATCCACGTGAGCGGCAGCCTGGGGCTCGCGCTCTATCCGGGCGACGGCAAGGACGCCGAGACGCTGCTCAAGAACGCCGATGCGGCGATGTACCACGCGAAGGAGCTCGGCCGGAACGCCTTCCGCACGTTCTCGACGGAGCTCGGCGAGCGCCGCGCCCATCGCGTCCGCGTGGAGAATGCGCTCCGGCGCGCGCTCAAGCACGACGAATTGCTGCTGCACTACCAGCCGATCATGGATGTGGCCACCGGCGAAGTCACGCGTGCCGAGGCCCTGCTGCGCTGGCGCGACCCCGAGCGCGGCCTGGTGATGCCGGCCGGATTCATTCCGCTCGCGGAGGAATCGGGCCTGGGGCACGCCATCGGCGCCTGGGTGCTGGAGGCCGCTTGCCGCCAGGCACGCGCCTGGCGCGACGGCGCCGTCGGCAACGTGGCCATCTGCGTGAACCTGTCTGCGAGCCAGCTGCGCGACGCGGGGCTGGTCGCCGACCTGCGCAAGATGCTGACGCGCACGGGCTGCGAGGCCGACTGGCTGGAATTCGAGATCACCGAGACCAGCATGGTGCGCGATGTCGAGGGCGCGAGCCTCGTGCTGGCCAAGCTGAGGGCCCTGGGGGTGCGCATCGCGATCGACGATTTCGGCACCGGCTTCTCGAGCCTGTCGCACCTGCGCCACCTGCCCGTCGACGTGCTGAAGGTGGACCGCGCGTTCGTCGCCGACATCGAGCCGTCTGCCGAGTCACGCCGGCGCGGCGAGTCCGCCGGCGGCGCGGCGATCGTCTCGGCCGTGATCGGCCTCGCCCGCGGCCTGGGCCTGGGCGTCGTGGCCGAGGGTGTGGAGAAGCAGTCGCAGCTGGACTTCCTCGCGCGCGAGGGCTGCAGCCACTGCCAGGGTTATCTCCTGTGCCCTCCGATGGCGGCGGACGACTTCGAGAAATGGCTTTCGGCCCGCCGCAAGCCCGCTTCCAGAAGGCAAGAGCCTAAAGCGGGGAAAGGCAAGGGAAGCAGGGCAATCAGGGGGAGCAGGGGAAGGGCAAGAAAGTAGGCGGGCTTCGATCCATGACATCGAGCGCAGGCACGAACCACGCTGGGGTTCCTCTGATCCCCCTGCTTCCCCTGCTTCCCGCTTTCCCCTGCTTTCAGCTCACCAGGAAATCGAAATGCGTGCGCCACCGAGAGGCGAATCGGAGATGCGCGCCTCGCCGCCGTGCCACTCGGCCACGCTCTTCACGATCGCAAGCCCCAGCCCGACACCGCCCGAATCGCGACCGCGCGAGCCCTCGAGCCGGGTGAAGGGCTCGAACAAACGTTCGCGCTCGACTATGGGCACGCCGGGACCGTCGTCGTCGACGCTGATGGTGGTGCGGCTCCCGGCCCGCTCGACCGTGAGCGCGACCTTCGAGTGCGCGTATCGCACGGCGTTCCTCACGACGTTGATGAGCGCGCGCGCGAGGTACTTCGAATCGCACGAGAGGCTTTCGGGCAGGTGGCGCGGCGGCTCGATCGCCACCGACCGGCCCGAGGCGCGCATCTCGTCCTGCGCCCGCCGCAGCACTTCTTCGACGAGCGGCGCCGCGGGCACCTCGCGCGGGCGATAGGGCGGGGCCTCGCGCAAGCTGGCGAGCACCAGGAGCTCGCTCACCAGCTCCTCGAGGTCCACGACGTCGCCCTGCATCGCCGCGAAGCGCGCCTCCCGCTCCCCGGAGGTCTCCGCGGTGCGCGCGAGCTCGAGGTCGAACTTGAGCTGGGCGAGCGGGGTGCGCAGCTCGTGGGCCACGCCCTGCTCGAGGTCGCGGTGCGACTGCAGCAGCGCCTGCACGCGGCCCGCCATCGCGTTGAAGGCCGTGGAGATCGGCTGCAGCATCGATCCGGGTGCCAGGTCCGAGCGCACGGTGAAGTCGCCTTCGCCCACGCGCGCCGTCGCGGCCTTGAGCGCCTCGAGGTCGCGCCACAGCGGACGCGTAAGACGGAACAGGATGAGCGAAAGCGCGGTCGTGACCAGCAGCACGATGATGCTGTAGTAGAGCGCGAGGTATTCGTAGGCGCCTACCCACTCGATGCGCAGCACCCGGCCGGTGTCGCCGATGCGCCTCAGGTACACGTTGCCCCCACCTGGGCGGTCGCGGAATGCGATCTGCCCACCGCGCAGCCTCTCCTTCTCGGCCGAGGACATGAAGAAGTCGTCCTGCGCCTGCGCCAGCGGCACGACCTCGTGGCTCACGCGGAAAGTGGCCTCGATCTCCTTCAGCCGCCCCTGCCAGTCCGGCACGCGCGTGTCGGTGACGATCCGCTCCGCGCGATCGAAGGCGACGCCCGCGCGCTGGCGCTGCTGCTCGGCGTGCATCTGCGCCATGACCTGGTCGGTCACGTACATGAAGAAGACGAATGCTGCCGTGGCGGGCAGCATCAACAGGACGTAGAGGCGGAGGAAGAGGCGAAGCATCTAAATGGGCAGAAGGCCGCAAACAGTAGACCGGAAAAACATTTCGCCTGCCAACGCGGCCCTTGCGTCCACGTCTACCGTCTACTGTCCTCTACCGCCCACCGCTGTCTTACGCGTCCCCGGCGAAGAGGTAACCCCTCAGCCTCACCGTCTTGATCATCGACTCCGCCCCGCCGGCCTCCTGCAGCTTCTTGCGCAGGCGGCAGATGCGCGCGTCGATGGAGCGGTCGAGCCCGTCGTAGTCGATGCCGCGCACCACGCGCAGGATCTCGTCGCGCGTCACGACGTTGCCGGCGCGCGAGGCGAGGAGCCAGAGGATGTCGAAGTCGCCCGTGGTGAGCTCCACCGGCCGCGAGTCGATGCAAGCCGCGCGCCTCGTGCCGTCGATGGACAGACGCCCGGCGGTGAGCCGCGCTTCGCGGGGCTCGGGCGGGGCCGAACGCGCGCGGCGCAGCAGCGCCTCGATCCGTGCGAGCAGCACGCGCGGCTCGACCGGTTTCACGACGTAGTCGTCCGCGCCCATTTCGAGGCCCAGGACGTGGTCGATGTTCTCGCCCTTGGCGGTAAGGATGAGGATCGGGATCCGGTCGTGCCGGCGCAGCTCGCGGCAAATCGTGAGGCCGTCCTTGCCGGGCAGCATGAGGTCGAGGATTACCAGGTCGGGCTTGAGGCGCTCGAAGCGCTCGACCGCCGCTGCCCCGTCGCCCTCCATGTATACCTCGTAGTTGTGGCGCTCGAGGTAGTCGCGGATCGACGCGGCCAGGCGCTGGCTGTCCTCGACCAGCAATACGCGCAGCCGCTGCGAGGGAACCGCCGCGGATTCGTGGCTGCGCGTTACCAAGGATTCGGCATGCATTGACCGGAGGATACTACGCACCCCTGGTCGCCGCCGCGTAACGGTCTGTTACCGCTGCTTCGCGCCGTTGATCGGCCTTTCCAGCCCCGATCTACCCCTGTTTCACGGTGAGGTGATTCCTCACCTCGCGCACGCCCCGGTTGGCGGCGGCGAGCTTCTCGGCCCGCACGCGCGCGGTCGGAGTCTCGGTGACGCCATTGAGGGTGACCACGCCGTCCTTGGTGTCGACGTCGATCTTGAAGACGCTCAGGTCCGGATCCTTGAGGTAGTCGGCCTTGATCGAGGCCGTGATCGCCGCGTCGCTGTCCGCGGCTTCCTTCATCTTCTCGCCCGCCTTCTCCAACGCGGGCTTCACCTGCTCGCCCGCGCGGCTCAATTCTTCCTTGGTCTGGGCGAGCGCGCGGTCGACCTTCTGGCCGACGGTGGCGCCGTTGCCGGCGTTCTGCTGGCTGGCGTCGCAGGCTGACAGCGCGGCGCAGGCTATGGCCGCGACGAGCGCCGGGCGCGTGAATGCATGGGCCTTCATGGGGGTCCTCCGGCAAGGCGTGGAAAACACGAGGGTTCGTGCGGACCATCGTAGCGATGCCCGCGTCGCCGCACCGTCGGCGCGCGGCTCTAACCGCTGTCCTCCGGGGCTTACCACGGTGTCGGATGAGTCCCACCACTGAATCGGATTCGGCTAGGGACCGTAACGGCGTGCTCCGACAGAGCGGGAAAGCCCCCGTTCCTATGCTGTCAGGGCAACACGCTGAACACACGAATACCGCACAACCGCAACCAGGAGGCCAGACCATGCAAAGCCGTGCAACGCCGAACGTCGTCGGGCGCGACGTCCAGAACGTGGTGAACGAAGCGCAGGAGCTGCTCAAGACCGTCCACACCGAAGGCGCCAACCGCCTCGACGAGGTGAAGACGAAGATGAGCGCGCAGTACGACGTCGCAAGGGCGAGGCTGGGCGACCTCCAGACGACGGTCGTCGACGGGGCCAAGGCCGCCGTCGATACGACCGACGAATACGTTCGCACCAACCCGTGGACCGCAGTGTGCGTAGCCGCCGCCGCGGGCGCGGTGATCGGCTTCCTCGCCACGCGCCGCTAGCAGGGCGAACGGCCATGCTTCGGGAAGCCGCGGGCGCCATGGGCGACCTCAAGGGAATCGCCACCACCGGGGTGCGCGCGCTGCGCACGCGCCTGGAGCTGCTCGCCATCGAGGTGAAGGAGGAGAAGGCCTGGGCGATGCGCTTCATCATCTTCGCCATCGCCGCCCTGTATCTCCTTACCTTCGGCCTGCTGCTGGGGATCTTCGCCATCGTGCTGTTCGCCGCGGAGGAGAACCGCCCGGCGATCCTCGCCATCTGCGCTGGCGCGTTCATCGCCTTCGGCATCGGCGCGGCGGCCTGGATCTACTCGCAGTCCAGGTCCCGCCGCTCGCTCTTCCAGGAGACCATCGCGGTCCTCAAGGGCGACGAGCAGGGCCTGCGCGATCTGCTGGGAGCCCCAGGCGATGACTGAGCTGGAGGAACTCGAGCAGAGGCGCGAGCTCGTCGTGCTGGCCGCGCGCCTGCAGCGCGCCACGATGATGCGGCGCGTCGAGCGCCTGCGAGCGAACCCCACGCGCCGCGTGTTCAACCTCGCCGCGAGCGCGGCGCGCCGGCCGGCGGTGCTGAGCATCGGCACGGCTGTCGCCCGTCTCGCGTTGCGGCTCTGGCGGCGGCGCGCGCAACGAAAGCGCCTCCGGCTGCAGGTGCAGTAACCCTTCCTCAACAACCTAGGAGAACCAAATGCTTTACTGGGCCGCAGTCTTTTTCGTGATCGCGCTGATCGCGGCAGTGCTGGGCTTCGGCGGCATCGCCGCAGGAGCCGCGGGCATCGCCAAGATCCTGTTCTTCGTGTTCCTGATCGCCTTCGTCGTTTCGCTCCTCATGGGAGTGTTCCGGCGCGGCGTATAGGAGGCCGCCATGAAGCACGGCACACTGGCGGCGATCGCCGTCGCCGCCGCGCTGGGCGGCTGCGCTTCCGATCCGTACTACTACCAGTACGGTGACTCGCGCTACTCCGAACCTTCGCGCTACAACTACGCGCCCGCGCCGGCCTACGGCAACGTCGCGTACGAAGAAGTCGGGCGCGTGGTCGCCATCGACGTCGTCGGCCGCCGTGGAGGCGCCACGGGCGCCGGCGCGGTCGCGGGCGCGATCGTCGGCGGCGTGCTCGGCCACCAGATCGGCAGCGGCCGCGGCAACGACGCCGCGACGGCCGCGGGCGCCATCGGCGGCGCGGTTGCCGGACATGAGATCGAGAAGCGCCGTTCCGGAGACGAGGAATACCGCCTCACGGTGGAGCTCCGCGACGGGCGTACCGCCACGTTCGTGCAGGAATCGCTCAACGGCATCCGCGTGGGCGATCGCGTGAGGGTCGTCGACAACCGCCTCTATCGCGATTAGCAGCAGCACTCCTGGTGCGCCGCGGCCATGGGTTAATATGACCCATGGCCGCCGTTGCTTCTTAAGCCATGAGCGCGAGCAAGCCGATGCGGCGCACTTCACCGCCCGACCTCTCCGACCTTGACGCGAGCGAGCTTCGCGGGCTCGTGGCCCGCCTGCAGTCGGAAAATTCTTCCCTCGCTTCGCTCTCCAAGTTCCTGCAGATGCAGTCCGAGCGCGAGAAAGCAGCGCTCGCGCGCGAGCTACACGACCAGCTGGGCGGGTTGCTCACGCCGGCCAAGATGGATCTCGCTTGGCTCGAAGCGCGCCTGGGATCGGATCCGCAGTACGCCCCACGCCTGCAACGCCTCTCCAAGCTCATCGACGAGGGCATCGACCTCAAGCGCCGCATCATCGAGGCGCTGCGGCCTTCCCTGCTGGACCACCTGGGCCTCGCCACCGCGTTGCAATGGCACGTCGACGACGCGTGCCGCGCGGCGAACGTGAAGTGCCGCCTCGGCTTCAGCGACCAGGTGGGCCGCCTGCCGGGCGACGTCGAGATCACGCTCTACCGTCTGGTGCAGGAGGTGGTGCGCAACGTGGTGCAGCATTCGCGTGCCCGGAGCCTGGGGCTCGACCTCAGCCCCGCAGCCGGGGGGCTGCGGCTTTCCATCGAGGACGACGGCGTCGGTATCGACGACGTGAAGGAAGCGCTGCGCTCGCACGGCTTCTCCGGCATGCAGCAGCGCGTGAACAGCCTCGGGGGAACGTTCGAGCTCACCAGCACGCCGGGGAAGGGGACGAAGATCGATGTCTTCGTTCCCCTGGCGGGCTAACAGCAGGTAGAGGCGGGGAGCAGGGGAATCAGGGGAATCAGAGAAAAGCGTTGGGTTGTCGTGCCTACGTTGATCGCAGCCCCGTTCCACCCGATCGCTTTTCTCTGATCCCCCTGATTCCCCTGCTTCCCGCCTCTACCCGCTTTAATTTTTGAGCAGCTTGCCCACAACGATTGGGGCCCGCGATCAACGCAGGCACGACAACCCAACGTTTTTCTCTGATTCCCCTGCTTCCCCTGCTTCCCGCTTTTACCCGCTTCAATTCTTCTTCGAGTTGAGCAGCTCGCCCACAAGGCGGGGAATCGTCGCGAAGTCCTTGGACTTGTCGAGGAAGTAGTCGGCGCCTGCCTCGAACGCGGCGACCTTCAGCGCCGGCACGGCGTGGTTCGTGAGTACCACGATGCAAGCGGGATTGGCGCCTGTGGCCGCGCGCAGGCGCCGTATCACCCCGAAGCCCGTTCCCTGGGCAAGCTGCAGGTCCACGATGGCGAGCGCGATGGCGTGGCGGTCGCATGCGGCGAGCGCCTCGTCCTCGGTGGAGGCGGTGGCGACCACCTCCACGCGTTGGGGAACGGTCACGAGCTCCACCAGGCGCTCGGCGATCTGCGGCGAATCCTCCACGACCAGCGCGTTCAGCACCTCGTCGTCGGAAGTCCGGACCTGGAAATCGGGCGGCATCTGTCGGGGATCGTTGCCGCCTTCTCGCGGTGTCGGCGCGTGCATTTGGTCCTGGGCCGTTTCGGTGGTCAAGGGTCGCTCACGCGATCAGCTGGTTCTTGACCGCATAGTAAGTGATGTCCGCGTTCGACTTGAAGTTCATTTTCTCGAGGATGCGCGAGCGATAGGTGCTCACTGTCTTCACCGAGAGGAAGAGCTCCTTGGCGATCTCCGAGACGCTCTGCCCCGAGGCGAGCTTGCAGAAGATCTGGAACTCGCGCTCCGACAACTGCGTGTGCGAGGGCGAATCCGCGGCCGGGCCCGAAAGGCCCTGGGCGAGCTTGTCCGCGATGCGCGGGCTCACGTAGCGGCGGCCCTGGGCGGCGGCGACGACGGCGGCCAGCAGGTTGTCCGAAGGAGCGTCCTTGGCGACGAAGCCCGAGGCCCCGGCCTTGAGCAGGTTGATGGCGTACTGGTCCTCGGGATAACCGCTCACGATGAGCACGGCCATCTCGGGGCGGATCGCCTTCGCGCGGTTGAGCACGTCCACGCCGGACATGTCCGAAAGCGAAAGGTCCACGAGCGCTACGTCGAAGGGAGTCGAGCGCACGAGCGCGATCGCCTCTTCCCCGGTGCGCGCTTCACCGGTCACCTCCATGTCCACGCGGCCCGAGAACACCTGCTTGAGTCCCATGCGAACCACGTCGTGGTCGTCGACGATGAGCAGCCTGATCATGGATGTCTTTCCTGCGTGAGTTGTCATTGTGGTCCGGTAGCCATTACACAAGTTCGTCGGGGTGGGGGGTGTCGGCGGCTACGGATTGCCTTGTAGGACAAATCCTACACGCGCCTATATATTTAAAAGGAGTACTTGAAGGTGATGCGATCGCGCTTCAGCGAGATGTTTTCGCGGCGCAAGCCGGGAATATCGGGCATCAGCGCGCGCGCGGGCTTGTAGATGATGCGGCGCGAACCGGGGTCGTAGCACAGCGAGCTTTCACCGGTGCAAGACCACCGCTGGCCTTCCAGCCGCGTGTCGGAGGGCTGGGGAACGGCGAGATCGGGTTCCGGCTCCAGGATCGGCGCCCGAAACGGCGCGGGGCGGGTCCGCGCCGAGAGCACTTCCGCCATCGCCGCCTTCGAGCGCAGCTTGAGGGGCGGCGCCGGCTCGGCGGCCTCGTTCGCTTCCGCGGCGGGGGCCGCGGCGAGGACGAGCGCGAGAGCCGAGTAGGCGAAAGTCATGTGGAGCACTCCATCAGGTGGAGTGACTCTGCCCCGCCTGTTGGCCGGGGAATGCCGGAACGCGGCGGCAATTGTTGTCCTCGGCCCCCGGGATCTGGGGTGGGAATGCGCCGACTGCCGGAAGGAAACTACTTACCCGACGAAGCGGTCAGTTCCCATTACGGCGTCGTGCCCCCTCCGCCTATCGTGGCTGTGCCAACGACAGAGGCCGCCATGCAAAAAATTCTCTACGCTGCCATCGCCGTGCTCGGGCTACCCGCCGCCGCCCAGCGCATCGCCGTCAATCCGGTACTGCCCACGTACGGCACACCCGTGGCGGTCGAGATTCGCGATGCCGCCTTTCCGGTCTACCTGCCGGCCACCCGGTACGCCAAGTCGGGCTCCACCATCACCATCGACTACGAATACGTCCAGGACGGCTTCGGGCCGTTCGATCCGAGCTTCGGCTCGTCCGCCGTCTCGCTGGGCGAGCTCGCCGCGGGCAACTACACCGTGCAGGCGCGTCTGCACGACATCGGCAATCCTTCCAGCGCGCCCAAGGTGATTTCCACCAATCTGCCCGTGATGCCGCCCGCGGAATGGGGCATCTATTCGGTTCCGCGGGAACCCAGCGCGCAATCGCCCACGCAGGCCCTCATCCGCAGCGCCGCGTACTTCGATCCCGCCTCGATGCGCGCGAGCGTTTCCGCGAACGTGGTGCGTATCGAATTCACATACAAGGGTGATGCGCCCGCCACCGGCGCCACGCCGGCGGGCATGACCACCTTCGCTTCGGTGGACCTGCCGCCCCTGGCCGCCGGCGTCTACCAGTTCGAGGGCTGGGGAAAATCCTCGACGGACGCGACCTACGAGCGCTTCTTCTCGAAGACCGTCCAGGTCGCCTCCGCCGTGCAGGTCGTCGAGTACTACTCCGCGTCGCTCGATCACTACTTCATCAGCGCGGGCGCCGCGGAGATCGCGAACGTCGATCGGGGCGTGGCTGGCGACTGGAAACGCACCGGCCTGGGGTTCGTCGCGTGGGCCCGCGCGAGCGACGCGCCCCCCGGTGCGGTCCCGGTGTGCCGCTTCTACGCGCGCGGCCCGAATTCGCACTTCTATACCGGCAACCGCCAGGAATGCGAGGAGCTGAAGGCGCTCGAGATCTCCCAGCGCGCCGAGGCGCAAGCCAAGGGCAAGCCGTTCCTCGGGTGGGCGTACGAGACGGTCGCGTTCTGGGCGCTGCTGCCGCAGAACGGCCAGTGCGCCGCGGGCCTGAAACCCGTCTGGCGCGCCTACAACAATCGCGCCCTGGAGAACGACTCCAACCACCGGTTCACGAAGGATGCGAGCCAGCGTGCCGCGATGGCGGCGGGCTGGATCGACGAGGGCGCTCAACTCTGCGCTGGCGGCTGAGCGGCACGAGCAGCCGAAGCGTCGCCACTTCCTCCGCGTTCAGGCCGGCCCGCGCGCGTGGCGGCCGGCGATGCCGCGCCCCGTTGGCCCAGGTAGCCGGATCCAGCA
>CAMPHL010000036.1 GCA_946885905.1 uncultured Pseudomonadota bacterium
TCAACTTCCGGTAGCGGCGGAAGTTCTCCCGGATCCGGTCGAAGATGACCACCGATTCGTTCACGGAATACCCCAGCACCGCGAGCACCGCCGCCAGCACCGGGAGCG
Organism: uncultured Pseudomonadota bacterium; assembly: GCA_946885905.1. Next base: position 109 of record CAMPHL010000036.1, read on the forward strand.
AGAACTCCCACTGGAAGAAGGCGAAGAAGCCCAGGATGATCACCACGTCGTGCAGGTTCGCGATGATGGTGGCCACCGAGAAGCGCCACTCGAACCGGAACGCGAGGTAGATCATGATGCCGACGCACACCATGAGCAGCGCGAGGCCACCGTCGGCGGCGAGCTCCTTGCCCACCTGGCCGCCCACGAACTCGGCTCGCTTGAGCTGCGCGGCGGAGTCCTGGGCCTGGAGCGCGGCCATCACCGCGTCGGCCTGCTTCTGCATCGCCTCGTTCTGGCTCGCGCCCTGGGCCGTCTTGAGGGGCAGGCGGATCAGCACGTCGCGCGAGGTGCCGAAGCTGGTGACCGAAATGTCGGTGAGGCCGATGTTGTTGAGCGCCTGGCGGATGGCGTCGGGCTTGGCCTCATCCTTGTAGGTCACCTCCATCACCGTCCCGCCGGTGAACTCGATGGAGAAGTGCAGGCCCTTGGTCGCGAGGAAGACGACGGCGAGGACGAAGGTGATCGCCGAGATGACGTTGAACACCTTCGCATGCCGCATGAAGGGGATCGTGCGGCGGATCTTGAAGAATTCCATGGCTACACCGTCACTTTCTTGCTGGAGCCGCCCACGGCCTTCTTGTCATGCTCCTTGTGCCACGAGGTGTCCCCGATGGACAGCTTCTGCACCTTCTTGCGTCCGCCGTAGATCAGGTTCACCAGGCCCCTGGAGACCATCACCGCGCTGAAGATCGAGGTGAGGATGCCCAGGCAGTGCACGACGGCGAAGCCGCGCACGGGGCCCGAGCCGAAGGCCAGCAGTGCCACCCCCGCGATGAGGGTGGTCACGTTCGAGTCCACGATGGTACCGAAGGCGCGCTCGTAGCCGGCCTGGATCGCCATCTGCGGCGTCATGCCGGAGCGCACCTCCTCGCGCACGCGCTCGTTGATGAGCACGTTGGCGTCGATCGCCATGCCGAGCGTGAGCGCCACGGCGGCGATGCCCGGCAGCGTGAGGGTGGCCTGCATCATCGACAGCAGCGCCACGAGGAAGAGCAGGTTCGAGGCGAGCGCGATCACGGAGACCAGGCCGAACAGGTGGTAGTACACGATCATGAACAAGCCGATCGCGATGAAGCCCCACAGGACCGCCCGGACGCCCTTGTCGATGTTCTCCTGGCCGAGCGAGGGGCCGATGGTGCGCGACTCGATGATCTCCATGGGCGCGGCGAGCGCCCCGGCACGCAGCAGCAGCGCGAGGTCCCTCGCCTCCTGCGCCGAGGGCATGCCCGAGATCTGGAAGCGGTTGCCGAACTCCTCCTGGATCACGGGCCAGGTGAGCACGACCGTCTGGTTCTTTTCCACCAGCATCATCGCCATGCGCTTCTTCACGTTCTCGCGCGTGGTCTGGCGCATGATCCGCCCGCCCGTGTCGTCGAGGGACATGTGCACCACCGCCCCGCCGCCGCGATCGGGAGAGTCGAAGCCCGGTTGCGAGTCCTTGATGCGGTCGCCGGTGATGACCACCGCCTTCTTCACCAGCACCGGGCGGCCGTCCTGGTCGAAGAACTTGTCGGTGCCGAAGGGCGCCGGCTGCTCACGGTACTGCGCGAAGGCGTCCTGCCCCGGACCGGCCGCGTGCTCTTCCGAGACGAGGCGCACCTCGAGGGTGGCGGTGCGGCCCAGGATCTCCTGGGCGCGGCCCGTGTCCTGCACGCCCGCCAGCTGCACCACGATGCGGTCGAGGCCCTGCTGCTGCACGATCGGCTCGGCCACGCCCAGCTCGTTCACGCGGTTGCGCAGCGTCTGGATGTTCTGCTGGAGTGCGAGCTCCTGGTCGCGCTTCACGATCTCGGGCTTGATGGTGGCCACCAGCGCGGATTCGGCGCCCCCGTCCTGTTCGCGCACCACGAGGTCGGCCATCTCGGCGGAGATGAGCTTGTAGGCGGCCGCGCGCTGGTCGGCCTCGCGGAAGCGCACGTTGATGCGCTCGCCCTCGCGCCCGATGCCGGAGTAGTAGACCTTCTTGTCGCGCAGCAGGCTCCTGATGTCGCCCAGGTAGCGCTCGACGCTCTTGTTCCTGGCCGCGTTCATGTCGACCTGGAGCAGGAAGTGCACGCCGCCGCGCAGGTCGAGGCCGAGGTACATGGGCTTCGCCCCCAGGGCGCCCAGCCATTCGGGCGTGTTGGGCACGAGGTTCAATGCCACCACGTGACCGGGCGGTGCCGCCTTCTGGATCACGTCGCGCGCACGGATCTGCACGTCCTCGTTCGCGAGGCGGTAGCGGATCATGGCTTCCGTGAGCTCGCCCGAGACCGGGGTCACGTTCGCGTCCTTGAGCGCCGCGTCGAGCTTTTCCTTCAACGCGGCATCGACCTTGACGGCCGCGCGCGAGCCGGTGACCTGGACCGCCGGCTGCTCGCCGAACAGGTTCGGCGCCGCGTAGATGAGGCTCACGATCAACGCGATCGCGATGATCGCGTACTTCCACATCGGATATCTGTTCATGGGGGTCTTGCCCTCTCCCCAACCCTCTCCCGATGGAAGAGGGAGAAAACGCTGGAGACGGTTTCGCTGTTTACTTCGCGTCTTTGATGGTGCCCTTCGGCAGCAGGGTGTTCACCGCCTGCTTCTGGACCTGGATGGTGGTGTTCGGCGCGATTTCGAGGGACACGTAGTTGTCGGTGATCTTCTCGATCTTGCCGAGGATGCCCATCGCGATCACCTCGTCGCCCTTCTGGAGCTTCTCGAGCATGCCGCGGTGCTCCTTCGCCTTCTTCATCTGCGGCCGGATCATGATGAAGTACAGGATCACGAACATCAGGACCATCATGATCAGTCCTGTCGAGTCCGCGCCTTGCGGCCCTGCCGCCTGGGCGTATGCGGGTGAAATCATCGGGAAGAACTCCGGGAAATGACTGAATCGGCAGGGATTTCCGCTGCCTGCTGAGCCTGCGATTCTACCATGCGGCGCGCGGCAAAATGCTCCCGGAAACCCGCCAGCGACCCGCCCGCGATGGCCTCCCGGAGGCCCGCCATGAGCTCGAGGTAGTAGTGCAGGTTATGGGTGGTATTGAGGCGCGCGCCGAGGATCTCGTTGGCCCGGTGCAGGTGGTGGAGGTAGGCGCGCGAGAAGTTGCGGCAGGTGTAGCACGCGCACTCGGGGTCCAGGGGACCGGTATCGTTCCTGTGGCGGGCGTTCTTGATCTTCACGTCGCCCCGGCGGGTGAAGAGCCACCCGTTGCGCGCGTTCCGGGTCGGCAGCACGCAATCGAACATGTCGAAGCCCCGCGTGACCGCCTCGACGATGTCCTCGGGCGTACCGACCCCCATGAGGTAACGCGGGCGGCCGGCCGGAAGTCGCGGGCCCGTGTGCGCCACGATGCGTGCCATGTCCTCCTTGGGCTCGCCCACGGAGACGCCGCCCACCGCATAGCCGTCGAAGCCCTGCTCGACCAGGCCCGCGAGCGATTCGTCCCGCAGCTCCTCGTACATCCCACCCTGGACGATGCCGAAGAGCGCATTGGGGTTTCCCGCATGCGCCGCCTTGGAACGCGCCGCCCACCGGAGCGACAGGCGCATCGATTCGGCCGCGAGCTCGCGGCTCGCCGGATAGCCGGTGCACTCGTCGAAGACCATCACGACGTCCGAATCGAGCGTGCGCTGGATCGCCATCGATTCCTCGGGCGTGAGGAAGAGGCGGTCGCCATTCACGGGCGACTGGAAGGCGACCCCTTCCTCGCTCATCTTGCGCAAGGCCCCGAGTGAGAACACCTGGAAGCCGCCGGAGTCGGTGAGGATCGGGCCCTTCCAGCCCATGAAGCGGTGCAGGCCCCCGTGTGCGCGGATGACCTCGAGCCCGGGCCGCAGCCAGAGGTGGAAGGTGTTGCCGAGCACGATCGTCGCCCCGACCTCCTCGAGCTCGGCCGGGGCCATCGCCTTCACGGTGCCGTATGTCCCCACCGGCATGAAGGCCGGCGTCTCGACCGTGCCGTGGGTGAGCGTGAGGGTGCCGCGGCGGGCGTGGCCGTCGGTGGCGCGGACTTCGAACCTCACTTCGGCTCTTTCCCCCAGCCCTCGCGCCAGTGCTCGGGGATCGTCTTGTCGAAGTAGGGCAGCGCCTCGATGCGCTTGCACCATTCTGCGATGGGCGGTGGCACCAGCGCGGCGAGCTGGGACTCGGGCTTGCGGAAGCTGATGCGCTTCACATAGCCGCCCAGCCACGGATAGAGGACCAGGTCGAGCGCGCCGACCGCGTTTCCGCCGAAGAAGGGACCGTCGAGCTCGCGGGCGAAATACGCCATCTCGTCCTCGAGCGTCGCCTTCGCCTTGTCCACTTTTTCGGCTTCGAAGGCCCCGCCGCCCGGTGCGAAATATGCGCCGGCAATCACGTCGATCGCCTCGACGCCGATGTGCTCCTCTGCCTCGCGGATGAGGCGGCGGATGCGTGCGCGAGCGAGCGCGTCGCCCGGATACAGCTTCGCCCCGGAGGTGTACTTCTCGTCGACATATTCGAGTATCGCCATCGACTCCCACACCACGTGCCCGTCGTCCACGATGGTCGGGACCGTGTGCCGCGGGTTGATCGCCACGAACTCGGGCTTGCGGGTATCCCCCGCCTGGAACGACATGAACTTCACGTCGTACCGGAGCTGCTTCGCTTCGAGCGCCAGCCAGGCGCGCCAGGAATAGGGGGAACCGTGGCCGTGATAAAAAACAATCGCCAAATCAATCTCCTGGGAAAAATGGTGTCAGACACCCTCGGTGTCTGACACCGATCAGAGGTGTCCGACACCGAGGGTGACACCGAGGGTGAAGCCGTCCAGCGGCACCGCCGGCGGGCGGCCCGCGGCGAGATCCGCCACGATACGCCCGGTCGAGAGCGCCAGCGTGAAGCCGAGGGCGCCGTGGCCGACGTTGAGCCAGAGGTTCGAGTGGGGCGTGCCACCCACGATCGGTGTGCCGCGCGGCGTGGCCGGCCGCATGCCGCACCAGGGCTTCAATTCGCCGAAGTCGGTCGCGTGGGGGAACGTGTTCCTTACCTCGTCCACGAGCTGGTCGATGCGCTCGACGTCGATCACCGCGCGCCGGCCCGAGAGGTCGGCCATGCCCGCCACGCGCAAGTCGTCGCCGATCCGTGCGTACACGACTTTGCGCTTGAAGTCGGTCACGCTGATGCGCGGCGCCCTCGCCTCGTCCGTGATCGGCAGCGAAAGGCTGTAGCCCTTGAGCGGGTAGATCGGCAGGTGGATGCCCAGCGGCTTCACGAGATTGGGCGCGTTGGCGCCGAGCGCCATCACGTAATGATCGGCCTCGAGCACGCCGACCCCGGTCTCCACACCCATGAGCTTCCCGCGCCACGGCAACAGGCGCCCGACTTCGGCGCGCAGATGGATGGTGACGGGATTGGGGCCGGCGGTCATGAGGCGCGCCAGCTCGTTGCAGAACTTGTACGTGTCGCCGACGTCTTCGCTCGGCGTGTGGATCGCGCCCACGATGCGCGAAGCCATGTCGGCCAGCGCCGGCTCGATCTCGACGCATTCGGGCGGGTCGAGCGCCCGCTGCTCGGCCCCGAGCGTGCGTTGATACTCCATGAGGCGCACCGCCGACTCGAACGACTCCTTCTGCGAGTGCACCACGAGCTTGCCGTTCTGCACGTAGTCGAAATCGATCGACTGCTCGCGCACGAGCTCGTGCATCAGGTCGCGGCTGTAGAACGCCAGCCGAAGCAGCCGACGCGTCGTCTCGTCCGCCGTCTTCTGGTTGCACGCGGCGAGGAACTCCATGCACCAGCGCCACTGGTCGGGATCGTTCTCGGGCCGGAAGCGCAGCGGCGAGTCGCGGCGCAGCAGCCACGGCGGGAGCTTCGGGATGACCGAGGGGCTGGCGAGGGGCGCCACGTAGCTGTACGAGAGCTGGCCGCCGTTGGCGAAGCTGGTCTCGAGGCCCACGCCGCGGTTGCGCTCGACGATGGTGACCTGGTGGCCGTCGCGCCACAGGTAGTACGCGCAGGACAGGCCCACGACGCCGGCGCCCAGGACGATGACTTTCATGGGGGAGTGATGCTGCGCAAAAACCTTTGGAACACGGATGAAACGGATAAAACGGATGAACACGGATAAAGCAAAGACGATGGAACTTCGTGCCTTGCGCGTCGGACCCGAACGAATAGTCCACGAACACCCCGTATTGGGTTATCCGTGTTCATCCGTTTTATCCGTTTCATCCGTGTTCCAAAGGTTTACTGCATCCGCCAGCCACCAAAGAAAAAGGGCCGCCGAAGCGGCCCTGATTCTCCTACAAAAAGATCAGAGCAGCGGCACGATCAGCAGCGCCACGATGTTGATGATCTTGATGAGCGGGTTCACGGCGGGGCCGGCGGTGTCCTTGTAGGGATCGCCCACCGTGTCGCCGGTCACCGCGGCCTTGTGGGCATCGCTGCCCTTGCCGCCGTGGTGGCCGTCCTCGATGTACTTCTTCGCGTTGTCCCATGCGCCGCCGCCCGTGCACATCGAGATCGCGACGAAGAGGCCCGTCACGATCGTGCCCATGAGCATGCCGCCCAGGGCCTGCACGCCGGCATCACGGCCCATCGCCCAACCCACGATCAGCGCGACCGCGATCGGCGAGAGCACCGGCAGGAGCGAAGGAATCATCATCTCGCGGATCGCGCCCTTGGTGAGCATGTCCACCGCGCGCGAGTAGTCGGGCTTCGCGGTGCCTTCCATGAGTCCCTTGATCTCGCGGAACTGGCGGCGCACTTCCTCCACCACCGAGCCCGCGCAGCGGCCCACCGCTTCCATCGCCATCGCGCCGAAGAGATAGGGAATCAGGCCGCCCACGAACAGGCCGATGATGACCGCCGGGTTCGACAGATCGAACGTGATGTGGCGTCCGGCTTCCTCGAGCTTGTGCGTGTAGTCCGCGAAGAGCACCAGCGCCGCCAGGCCCGCCGAGCCGATCGCGTAGCCCTTGGTCACCGCCTTGGTGGTGTTGCCGACGGCGTCGAGCGGATCGGTCACGTTGCGCACTTCCTTCGGCAGCTCGGCCATCTCGGCGATGCCGCCCGCGTTGTCCGTGATCGGGCCGTAGGCGTCGAGCGCCACGATGATGCCGGCCATCGACAGCATCGAGGTCGCGGCGATCGCGATGCCGTAGAGGCCCGCAAGCTGGAACGCGGCGTAGATCGCGATGCACACCGCGAGCACGGGCCACGCCGTGGACTTCATCGACACGCCGATGCCGGCGATGATGTTCGTCGCGTGCCCCTTGGTCGAGGCTTCCGCCACGTGCTTCACCGGCGCGAAGTCGGTGCCGGTGTAGTACTCGGTGATGAAGACCATGAGGCCCGTGAGCACCAGCCCCACCACGCAGCAGCCCCAGAGCTTCCAGACGCCGCCCGCATCGCCGCCCACCGCGCCCTTCATCATCCAGTCGGTCACGAAATAGAAGACGATGAGCGAGATCACGCCCGAGACCGCCAGGCCGCGGTAGAGCGCGTTCATGATCTTGCCGCCCTGCGCGGTCTTCACGAAGTAGGTGCCGATGATCGAGGCGATGATCGAGACCGCGCCCAGGACGAGCGGGTACATCACCGCGGCTTCGGCCGCCTTGGGCAGCATGAGCGCGCCCAGCACCATCGTCGCGATGATGGTCACGGCATAGGTCTCGAAGAGGTCGGCCGCCATCCCGGCGCAGTCGCCCACGTTGTCGCCCACGTTGTCGGCGATCACCGCCGGGTTGCGCGGGTCGTCCTCGGGGATGCCGGCTTCGACCTTGCCCACGAGATCGGCGCCCACGTCCGCACCCTTGGTGAAGATGCCGCCGCCGAGACGCGCGAAGATCGAGATGAGCGATGAGCCGAAGGCGAGGCCGATGAGGGGCTTCACCACTTCGGACATCTTCATCGTCGAACCGTCGGTGCTCTTGAGGAACCAGAAGAACGCCGTGACCGAGAGCAGGCCCAGGCCCACCACCAGCATGCCGGTGATGGCGCCGCCCTTGAAGGCGATGTCGAGCGCGGGCCCGATCCCGCGGCGCGCGGCTTCGGCGGTACGCACGTTGGCCCGCACCGACACGTTCATGCCGACGTAGCCGGCCGCGCCCGAGGCGATCGCCCCGATCGCGAGGCCGCACGCGGTGGTCCAGCCCAGGCCGGGCACGAAGCCGATGATCAGGAAGAGCACCACGCCCACGATCCCGATCGTCGTGTACTGCCGGTTGAGGTACGCCTTTGCGCCCGTCTGGACCGCAGCCGCGATCTCGCGCATCCGGTCGTTGCCGTCCGGCTGCGAAAGGATCCAGCGCGTGGTGAGGATGCCGTACAGGATCGCCGCGACCCCGCAGGCAAGCGCCAGGTAGATTGCTTGGTTCAACATCTTCTAACTCCCCAGGTTTTGGTGATTGGACTGCGGATGCTTCAGGGCTTCGTCCAGGCCCCTGTCTTCTTGCGCACGGCCGGGTTCTTCAGCCGGACGTACTTCGGCAGCCCGCCCTCGTAGGGCGGGTAGGCTTCGCCCGCGATCAACGGGGCGAGGTAATTGCGGCACTTCTGCGTGATGTGGAAGCCGTCCGGCGTGATGAAGTCGCGCGGCATCTTCTTCTCGACGTTGGCCACGTCCTTCAGCTGGGCCACGCCGATCTTCCAGCGGTAGGGCCTGCTCGACACGCGCACGATCGTGGGCATGACGCTGTTCATGCCCTTCACGGCGTATTCGACCGCGGCCTTGCCCACCGCATGGGACTGCTCGAGGTCGGCCTTCGAGGCGATGTGCCGCGCCGAGCGCTGCAGGTAGTCGGCCACGGCCCAGTGGTGCTTGAGGTTCAACTTCCCGCGCACGAGCTCGGCGATGCGCGGGGCCACGCCGCCCAGCTGGCTGTGCCCGAAGGCGTCCTTCAAGCCGCTCTCGGCGAGGAACTTGCCGTCCTTGCCGTGCAGGCCCTCGGAGACGCCGATCGCGCAATAGCCATGCGCGTCGACGGCGGCCTTCACCCTGGCGAGGAACGCTTCCTCGTCGAAGGCGATCTCGGGGAAGAGCAGGACATGCGGCGCCGTTCCGGGCGCGGTCTGCGCGAGCGCCGTGGCCGCGGTGATCCAGCCCGCGTGGCGACCCATCACCTCGAGGATGAAGACCTTGGTCGAGGTCCTGGCCATCGACTCCACGTCCAGGCCCGCCTCCATCATGGAGACCGCGACGTACTTGGCCACGGAGCCGAAGCCCGGGCAGCAATCGGTGATCGGCAGGTCGTTGTCCACGGTCTTGGGGATGTGCACCGCGGTGAGCGGATAGCCCAGCCGCTCGGCGAGCTGCGAGACCTTGAGGCAGGTGTCGGCCGAGTCGTTGCCGCCGTTGAAAAAGAAGTAGCCGATGTCGTGCGCGCGGAAAACCTCGATCAGGCGCTCGTACTCGCGCGGGTCCTGGTCGAACTTCCTGAGCTTGTAGCGCGCGCTGCCGAAGGCGCCCCCGGGCGTGTGCCTGAGCGCGCGGATCGCCGCGGCGCTTTCCTTGCTGGTGTCGATCAGCTCCTCGTGGAGGGCGCCCAGGATGCCGTTCCTGCCGGCGTACACCTTGCCTATGTGCTTCCTGTGCTTCCGCGCCGTTTCAATGACGCCCGCCGCGCTCGCATTGATGACCGCGGTCACTCCACCGGACTGCGCGTAAAACGCGTTTCTCGCCATTTCCTTTGGTCCCTGCTTCCCTTCCTTGCTCCGCTTCCCGCTCTTCCCCGCTTCAGCCCAGCGCAGCGAAAATGCGGTCCCGGACCTCTTCCACCTTCCCGACCCCGTCGATCCGGTGGTACTTCGCCGCCTTCGGATCGCCCGTGGCCGCCCACTTGCGGTAGTACTCGACCAGCGGCTCGGTCTGCCGGTGGTATACCTCGAGGCGGTTGCGCACGGTGGCTTCCTCGTCGTCCTTGCGCAGCACCAGCGGCTCGCCGGTCACGTCGTCCAGCATGTCCTTCTTCGGCGGGTTGAACTTCACGTGGTACGTGCGTCCCGAACCGATGTGCACGCGCCGCCCGGACATCCGCTCGATGATCGTGGCGTCGCTCACGTGAACGTCGACCACGTGCTCGATCGGCACGCTCGCCGTCTTCATCGCCTCGGCCTGCGGGATCGTCCGCGGGAAGCCGTCGAAGAGGAATCCCCTGGCGCAATCCTGCTGCGCGATGCGCTGCTTCACCAGCTCGATGATGATGTCGTCGGAGACGAGGTTGCCGCCATCCATCACCTGCTTCGCGGCGAGGCCCAGCGGCGTGCCCGCCTTGACGGCTGCCCGCAGCATGTCGCCGGTGGAGATCTGCGGAATGCCGTAGCGCTGCGTGATGAACCCAGCCTGGGTGCCCTTGCCGGCGCCCGGCCCCCCCAGCAAGATGAGCCGCATTGCCCCAACCCTCCGAGGGTCGATTCTGGTCAGCCCGGAATTATACGGGACGGCCGAGTCGCTTCCGGACCCTCGCCAGGTCTTCCGGCGTGTCCACGCCGGCTTCCATCGCGCCCTCCCACACCGCCACCGCGATGCGATGGCCGTGGCCCAGCGCGCGCAGTTGCTCGAGCGCCTCGAGCCGCTCGGCGGCGGTGGGCGTGAGCCCTGCGTACTCCTGCAGGAACCGGACGCGATAGGCATAGATGCCGATGTGGCGAAGCGCCGGAAGGCCCTTGGGCAGGCGCCTGGGCAGGGCCTCGAGGGGAACGCCTCCGAACGCATCGCGCGCCCACGGGATCGGCGCGCGCGAAAAGTAATGGGCGAAGCCTTCGTGGTCGACGACCACCTTCACCACGTTGGGATTGAAGAAGGTCGCGCTGTCGTGGATCGGGTGCGCCGCGGTCGCGATGGATGCGCCGGGATGCGCCGCGAGCTCACCGGCCACGCGGCGTATGAGCGCGGGATCGATCAAGGGCTCGTCGCCCTGGACGTTCACGACGATCGCGGAAGGTTCCAGGCCGAGGATCCTCGCGGCCTCGGCCAGGCGGTCCGTGCCGCTCGGATGCGAAGCCGAAGTCATGACCACTTCGATCCCCAGC
>CAMPHL010000037.1 GCA_946885905.1 uncultured Pseudomonadota bacterium
TTCGAGCGAGTGCGGGCGGGCTTGGAGCTATTGGCGAAGATTTCCAGCGAGTGCGGGCGGGCTCGTAGCTATTGGCGACTCTGGGAGGAACGCACCTGCAGGCTCCGGGAAGTCGACTCTTGACCCGGCGACGAGGCTTACCGTGCTGGTTTCGCCCTTCCTCCCGCGATCCCAAAGAAGTACGAGCCCGTGGGCATCCGCTCGAAAACACGCATTGTTTTTCTCCGCGGCCCTCTGCCTTCTCCGCGACCTCTGCGCTTCAGGTTTCAGGGGTCTGGAAACCGAAAAGCCCCGCTAACCGCGAGCCTTGAGGATCTCGCCAGTGGCGCGTGAAGTGACGCGCAGGACTTCCTCCGCCGCCTGCGGCAGGGAGGCCGGGTTGAACGTCTCGGAGCGGCTCGACCACACCAGCTTGTCGTCGGGAATGCTGTAGACGTTGGTGGTCATGTGCACGACGCGGTTCGTGTGGTAGTAGCCCGGCTCGTACACGGCGCGCCAGCCATGTCCCCAGTAACCGTAGAAGCCGTGGTACCAGCCAGGAACCGCGTACACGCGGCCGGGCACGTACGAGACCTCGCGGTCGACCGCCTCCAAACGCATCACCACGGCGCTGTCGAAGCCCTGCTCGCGCATGCGCGCCTTCACCTTGTCGATGTCGCGCACTTCCTCGTGCGAAAGGATCGCGTGCGCCGGCACCGCGTTCCTGATGTCTGCGGCCATGCGGCGCTCGGCGGCCTCGCGCAGGCCCCGGTCGGGGTGCTGGAAGGCGACCAGCACCTTCCTGAAGGGAACGCGGGCGAGGTCCTCGTCGTGCCAGGCGCTGGTGATCTGGGTCGAAGCGCAGCCGGCCAATGCGGCGAGGAGAGCGGCGAGGACGAGGAGGGCGAAGCGCCGGGCGGCGTTCATTTTCGTGCCGCTCCTAGAAGCGCGAGCCGTACGGCGCCGCCGCTTCGAGCAGCGCGCGTCCCTTGTTCGCGTGGGCCTTCACGATGCACTTCTCGCGCTGGTAGCCGCGAAGCTGGGAGCAAGCCTCGCGTTCGGCCACATAGCGTGCGTTGATGCGGTCGCGCTGCACCTCGCGGGCGGTTTCCCGGGTCCGCGCCATCACCACGGGGTCGCCTTGGGCGGCGGCAGGCAGCGCGGCTTCGCGCGCACCTGCGATGTCCAGCGCCGCGGCGCTCGAGATCACCACGCCGGTGCCGAGCGCGATGAAGATCGCTCGTTGTCTCATGTTGCCGTCTCCGGTGGATTGGGACGGGGCCATGATCGTGGGCTCGAAACGACCGGTCTGTAAGCGCATGGGCGGCTTGGCCATTCACGAGGCTGATCTGCGCGTCGGCGATTTCCTACGCCGGCAAGGGCTTACGCAGAGCCAGAATCAGTTACAACCGCGCAGCAAGAAAATCAGCAGGAGGATCGGAATCGGCACGCCGAGCAGCCAGAGCAGGATGTAGCCGGCCTTGCCTTCCTGGGCGCCGGGAGCGGGGAGCTGGGGGAATTTCCTCATCATTGGTCGGGTTCCACCGAGTCGTATCGCTCCATGGTGGGACCCGTCGCTGTCTCCGGGCAGCGACCGCCGTCTGATTCCCGTGTCGGCTACTGGCTCGCGGTGATGCCGCCGTCGAGGTAGAGCACCTGGCCCGTGACGAAATCCGATGCCGGGCTGCAGAAGAAGATCGTCGCGCCCACGATGTCCGCGGGCTGCGCCACGCGCCCAAGAGGGATGCGCGCGAGCAGGGCGTTCCAGCGCTGCTCGTCCGTGCGCCACTTCTCGGCGGCGTCGGTGAGCACCACCGTGGGCGCGATGCCGTTCACGTTGATGCCGCGCGCGGCGAGCTCGAGCGCGTGCTGCTTCACCAGCATCACGAGCGCGCCTTTCGTCGCGCAGTACGCCGAGTAGCCGTAGCCGCGCATCCCGAGCTGCGAGCGTACCGAGAGCAGGTGCACCTGCTTGCCGCCCGTGCCCTGGTGGCGCGCGGCCGCTTGCGCGAGGAACATCGCCGATCGCAGGTTGGTGCGGTAGATCTCGTCGAAAGTCTCGGGCGTGACCTCCCCCAGGCGCTGCTCGCGATTCCTGCCGATGCAGTTCACGAGGATGTCGAGCCCGCCCAGGAGCTGCGCGGCGCGATCGACGCCCGCCGAGATGCTCTCGACGCTCTCGCCGTCGAGCTCGATGCCGTGGGCGGCACCGCCGGCTTCGGCGAGGAATCCGGCCAGCGCGGCCGCCTTGGACTCGCTTCGACCCGCGACCACGACGCTCGCGCCCGCCTCGCACAAGCCCCGCGCGATCGCCCCACCGATGCCGCCGTATCCGCCGGGGACCAGCGCCTTCTTGCCTTTCAGGTCGAACAGGTTCAGTGGCAATTCAACCGTCCGTTCGCTGGCGATCCAACATGGTCGGTTTTCGGTCAATTCATCTGGAGGCCGCCGTGCAGGTCCAGGACCTCGCCGGTGATGAATCCGGCAAGCGGCGAGGCGAGGAAGCACACGGCGTGGGCGAACTCCTCCGGCTCGCAGAAGCGGCCGACCGGGATCTGGGCGAGGATCTGGCGCTGCTGCGCCTCGTTGAGCTGCTCGGTGACCATCGGGGTCTTCACGTACGCCGGGGCGATCGCGTTCACGGTCACGCCGTGCGCCGCGGATTCGCGCGCAAGCGAGAAGGTGAGCGAGGCCATCGCGCCCTTCGAGGCGGCGTACGCCGTGCCCGCCGTGAGCCCGCCGGTCTTGGCGGCCAGCGAGGCGACGTTCACGATGCGTCCCCAGCGGCGCTTCTTCATGGCCGGCAGGACCGCGCGCGACCAGTAGAACGCGCCGTCCACGTTGACCGCCATCACGCGCCGCCACTCGGCGTCGTCGGTGGCCTCGGCCTTGGCGTTGGAAAGGATTCCGGCGTTGTTGATGAGGACGTCGACCGGGCCCAGCACCTTCTCGACTTGCTGGTGCGCGGCCCGCACGGCCGCCGGGTCGCTCACATCGCACGAAACCGCCGCCGTATTGCCGCGCAGGAAGCGCACCGTGCTGTCCAGGCGCAGCGCGTCGACGTCCACGAGCGCCACCTGGGCCTCGTTGTCCAGCATGGCTCGCACGACTCCCAGGCCCATCGTGCCGGCTGCCCCCGTGACGACGACGGTCCTGCCCTTGAGGTTCATGGGCGGATTCTACCGGCCCCGATCACTCCCGAGGCCTAGGCGTCGAGGGCGCTCTTGCGCCCGAAGAGGCCGCGCGCGCGGAAGGTCACGACGAGGATGAAGAGGATGTACATGGACATGAGCGACCATTCCGAGGCGTAGGCGCCGGTGAGGCCCACCACGAGGCCAACGAGAATGCCGGCCACCACCGCGCCCCAGAAGCTGCCCACGCCGCCGAGCACGATGATCAGGAACGCCGGCACGACGGCATCGACGCCCACGTGGGGACGCAGGCCCCAGATGGGCGCGATGACGATGCCGGCCGCGGCCGCGAGCGCCGTGCCGAGCGCGAAGACACCCAGGCGCAGGCGCGACAGGTTGTATCCCAGCGCGCGGACCATCTCGCTGTCGTGGGCGCCCGCCTTGATCACCGCGCCCACGCGGGTGCGCTCGATGAAGAGCCACAGCGCCGCGATCAGCACCGTCGCGATGGAACAGGCCCAGAACCGGTACTTCGCGTAGATGAGGTCGCCCACCAGCACGGCGCCCGACATCGCCTCGGGCACGGGCAGCACGCGCTCGCGCGAGCCCCATGCGGCGCGGATGATCTCCTCGATCACCAGCGCGGCCCCGAAAGTGAGCAGCAGGCCGTAGAGCGGGTCGCGGCCGTAGGTGCGGCGCATGCAGAGCTCGAGGAGCGTGCCCGAGGCCCCCACGGCGAGCGGGGCGGCCACGAGCACCGCCAGCCACGCCGCGATCGACGGCGTCGACGACGATCCCAGCATCTGCAGCGCCACGTACGCGCCGAGGGCGAAGAGCGAGCCGTGGGCGAGGTTGATCACCTCCATCACGCCCACGATCAGCATGAAGCCCAGCGCGATGAGCGCGAACAGCAGCCCCAGCGACAGCCCGTTCACCACGTGGGGGAGGAGGTTCGACAGCGTTTCCATTCCCGGGGAGTTACACCTCGTAAGTAGGCGTGGCCTCGTAGGATTCGAGCTTGCAGGCGCCGGACGCTTCCTTGTCCTCGACCTCCTCCGGCGGCAGGTTGGAGAGGATCCTGAAGATGTCGTCCTTCTCCGCCGGCTTGTCGTTGTAGGTCGCCATGTAGATGGTCTGCTGGATCTGGTGCGTGGCGGGATTCATGTACGCGTCGAAATGCTGCAGCCGGTCGCGCGCGGACACCTTCAGGTTCTCGAGCTCCTTGATCACCTTGATGTTGTTGGTGCTGCCGGCGCGCTCGACGGCGCGCAGCAGCTCGCGCGTGGCCATGTAGCCGTTGTAGTAGACGTTGCCCGGCACCTTGATCTGCACTCCCGGATAGGCCTTCTGGTACTTCTCGACGAATTCCTTCACGCCGGGGAGGTCCAGGCGGTAGTACCAGCTCGTGCCGAAGACGCCGAAGATGTCCTCGGGTCCCAGGCCATAGACGTCCGGCCAGTCCTGCTGGTTGTTGATCCAGGCGACGGACTCGGCGCGCTTGAGCTTCCCCACCTGCTCCCGCAGCGCCTACCGGACGTCGCCGCCGACGGCCGCGGCCACCACCTGCGGATTCAACTGCTGCAGCTTGAGCAGGTAGGCGCTGAAGTCGCGGGTGTTCTGAGGGACCATGAGCTCGTCCACGATCTTCGCGCCGTTGGCCTGGGCGAGCATCCGGGTCGCCTTCGAAGTGTTGTGGCCCCACACATAGTCGTTGGTGAGCAGCACCCAGCTCTTGCCGCTCACCTTGATCGCGTTCTTCACGATGGCGTGCGCGAAGTTGGTGCCGTTGCCGTCCCACACGAACTTGGTGCGGTGGCAGTTCTGGCCCGCCTCGGTCGGCGAGCTCGAGTTGGTGTTGAAGTAGATGCAGCCGTACTTCTGCGCCACCTGCGAGATCGCGTTCGCCACGCCCGAATGCAGGGCGCCCACGAGGAACGCGCATTCGTTGCGGGTGATCATGCGCTCGGCCACGCGCGAGCCGGTCGCGGGCGTGGTCTCGGTGTCCATGTGCAGCGCCTCGACCGTGCGGCCGAGCACGCCGCCCTTCTCGTTGAACTCCTTGATGGCCATCATCGCGCCGAGCCGCTCCTCGCCGCCCGAGGCGCCGTATTGGCCCGAGGCGTCCATGGTGAGGCCGATGGTCAGGGGCTTCTTCGTGGCCGCCTGCGCCCATGCGTGGTTCACCGCCCACGGGCCGAAGAAGCTGGTGGCGGAACCGGCGGCGATGGCTTGCAAGAGGCTGCGGCGCTGCTTGTTCATGTTTCCTCCTTGTGAGCGAATGGCGAACACCGGGGAAAGGCTCCAGGGGTATGAACCGGGGGCCTGTCCCCTAACGGGGCACGATGTTCAGTTTGTTGAGCTGCTCCTGGGCTTCGATCATCGACGGGACCATCCTCTCGCCCAGGCCCATGGCCGTGGCGAGCTCGAACGACTGGTGCACGGTGTTGCCGAGGAAGCTGGCGACGTGCTGCTCCTCGGCGAGGTGGGTGTAATAGCGCAAGTCCTTGGCGGCGTTCTGGATCGCGAACTTCATGCGGCCGAGGTCGCCCGCCACCGCGCCGCCGGCCATCATCTGGAAGATGGGCGAGTTGATCGCGCCCATGGAGACGACCTCGAAGAGCTTGTCGAGGCGCACGCCCGCCTTCGCGGCGACCGCGAAGCCTTCGGCGATCGAGGCCACGATGGTCAAGGCGAAGAAGTTGTTCACGAGCTTGAGCGTGTGGCCGGCGCCGGGCGGGCCCACGTGGAAGATGTTCTCGCAGAAGGCGGCGAAGACGGGCTCGAGGCGCGCGAAGTCCTCGTCGCTCGCGCCCACCATCGTGTTGAGGCGGCCCTCCTCGGCTTCCTTCGGCGTGCGCGCGAGCGGCGCGTCCACGAAGGCCACGCCCTTCGCGGCGAAGGCTTCGCGGATGCGCGCGGTCGAACCGGGCTCTGCCGTCGAGGTGTCCACGACCGTGAGGCCCTTGCGCGCGGCGGCGAGAAGCCCGTTCTCCCCGAAGACGTTGGCCTCGACCTGGGGGGATCCGGTGACGCACAGGATCACCACGTCGCTCGCGGCCGCGAGCTCGGCCGGCGTCCCGACCTCCCTCGCGCCCGCGGCGAGGAGGTCGTCCAGCCGGGAGCGATCGCGGTGCACGGTGAAGGCGAGCGGAAAACCCTTGGCCAGCAGGTGCTTCGCCATGCCGTGGCCCATCATGCCTACGCCGATGAAGCCGATGCGCGGATTGCTCATGCCGTCTCCTTCATTCGGTCCCTCGATTCCCAGATGGCGATGACTTCCTCGTAGCGCGCGGCAACGTCGTCCACGGCCTGCGCGTCGCTCCATTCGCCCTTGAACCACGCCTCGGCGGCCGGCGCGAAGATGGAGCGCCCCACGGCGAAGCCGCGCACCCAGGGGCTCTGCGCCGCGGCCGCGAAGCATTCGCGCAGCCGCTCGGCGCCCGCTTCCATGCCCAGCACCAGTACGCCGCGGCACAGCGTGTCGTTGCGCTCGATCGATTCACCGATCGCGCGCCATGCGGCAGGCAGCGCCTGCGGCGGCAGCTTCCACCAGTCGGGCTTCACGCCCGCGGCGTAGATCGCATCCATCGCGCGAGACACCACGAGCGGTCCGGGCTCGCGGCCCGGCGGGATGACTTCCAGCATGAGCTCGTGGCCGGTCGCGGCGCACGCTTCTGCGATCGAGCGCACGCGCGCGAGCTGCGCGGCCTGGAGCTCCGCGGGATCGTCGGGATGGAAGGCCATGAGGCACTTGACCACGTGCGCGGTGGGCCAGGAACGCAACGCGAGGCCCACGTTGTCGCCCGCCTCGAAGGCGAGCGGGATGGATCCGGGCTGCTCCACGGGCCGCGCGATCCAATGGCCCCGGGCGCCCAGGCGCGGAAGGATCGCCTCGCCGTAGCGGTCGTCGACGATCGCCCCGGTTCCGGCGTGGCCGTTGCTCACGCGCAGGAACGCTTCAGCCACGAGCGCCTTGAAAGCCGCGATGCGCGAGCGATCGGCTCCGCTGGCGGCTGCGAGGGACTCGAGTTGCGTGCGGTGGTCGAAGGCGAGCACGCGCAGCGGAGTGACGACCGCGCGCCGGGTGGTTGCGCGGTGCAGGTGGTCCAGGGCCGCGTCCTCGCGCACGCGCGCCGAGCTGGCGCCATGCTCGAGGAAGTGCTGCAGTTCCCGCGCGCTGGGCATCGCCGGCGCGCAGCCATGCCGCGAGACCACCAACGCGCCGCATGCGTTCGCGTAACGGCCGCAGCGCTCGAGCGGCTCGTCGGGCAGCGCTCCGCGCAGGAATCCCGCCATGAAGGCATCGCCCGCGCCCAGCACGTTGAGGACTTCGACCGGGAAGCCGGGCATCTCCACGCCCGCATCCAGCGACGCCGGAATCGCCCCTTCGAAAGCGATCGCCCCACGTTCGCCTCGCTTCACCACCAGCAGGGCTCGCGTGAGCGCGCGCACGTTTCGCAACGCGCCGAGCGTGTCGGGCGCTGCGCCCGCTATCGCGAACTCCTCCTCGGTGCCCACGACCAGGTCGCATCGGGAAAGGAAATCCCCCAGGCGGCGCGAGGCTTCGGAGGAGGGCGTGGCGCGCTCGGCGCCTTGGGCGGGATGCGCGAGGCCCCACAGCACCGGGCGGTAGTCGATGTCGAGGACGACCCGCCCGCCGGCGGCGCGCACCTCCCGGGCGGCGCGTTCGCACGCGGCACGCGGCCGCTCGGCCGAGAGGTGGGTGCCGGAGACCAGGAGCGCGCCGCAGCGCGCGAGGAACGCGCCGTCGACGTGTGCCTCGGCGAGCGCCATGTCGGCGCAGTTCTCGCGATAGAAGACGTGCGGGAAGTCGTTGGGCGCGCGGATCGCGAGGAAGACGAGGGCCGTGAGGCGGCTCGGGTCGGTGGACACCTGGGACACGTCCACGCCTTCGCGCTCCAGCGTGGCGCGCACGAAGCGGCCGTTCTGCTCGTCGCCCACGCGCGTGATCATGGCCACGCGAAGGCCGAGGCGCGCGGCGCCGACGGCGGTGTTGGCCGGCGAGCCGCCCAGGTAGCGCGCGAAGGTGGCGGTGTCTTCCAGGGGCGCCCCAAGCTGCTCTCCGTAGAGGTCCACGGCGGCGCGGCCCATGCAGGCGAGCTCGAAGGCATGCGCGCTCACGCCCGCTTCCTCAACCGGGGCCTGGCCCGTACCTGGCCCGTACCTGTCCCAGGCCTGGCCCCTACCTGTCCCAGGCCTGGCACAAGTACCTGGCCCGTACCTGGCCCCGGTTTGGCGGGCCCCGGTTTGGCGGCGAGCTCGTGGCCGACGCTCACCACCAGGGCCTGCGCGAGGCACATCGGCTCGACCAGGGAGCGGAAGGGGCGATCGCTGGGGTCGCCGAGGTCGAAGGCGACGGTTGCGTTGCGGGCGAGCGGGCTCACGGCGCTGTCGGTGATCACCACGACATCGACGCCGCGCCGCCACGCGTCGGCGGCGAGCTCGATCACGTCGGGCGAGTAGTTGCGGAAGCTCACCGCGAGGAGCACGTCGCCGGGGCGGATCGCGCGCGCCTGGTCGCGCACCATGCCGCCGACCCCGTCGAGCAGCAGCACGGGCAGCTCGAGCTGCGCGAGGGCATAAGAGAGGTAGCAGGCGACGGGGAACGCGCGCCGCTGGGCGAGGACATGGATGCGCCCGGCCCGGGCCAGGAGCCGGACGGCGCGTTCGAGGCGTTCGGGCCCCACGTGCTCCTCGAGGTGGGAGAGGTGCGCGATGGAATCGACCACGAAGTCGTGCAGCACGGCCTTGGGGCGCGAAAGGGCCGGGGCCGCGCGGCGCAGGTTCGCGATCCGTTCGCGGTAGCTGCCGCTCCTTTGCACCAGCCGGTCCCGGAAGATGCGCTGCATGTCCGAATAGCCGCCGTAGCCGAGGGCCTGGGCGAAGCGCACCATCGCGGAGGGCTGCACCTCGGCCTTGCCGGCCGCGGCCGCGACCGTGTCGAGCGCCACGTCCTGCGGGCGCTCGAGGGCGAAGCGGGCGATGCGCTGGAGCTGGCGCGAGAGCGCCGGAAACCGGCGGCCGATCTCGGCCTGGAGCTCTTCGTAATCCGCGGCGGGTGCAGGCATCGGGCGATTAGAACAAACATTCTTGCCTATTGCAATCTTGGAACGTATATTGAAGCCATGAGCGCCGTGCCCCCGCCAACCCCGCTCGTTCCGTTGCCGCTCGTGCTCGCGGCCCTGGTGCTCGGCACCGCGCCGTGGTGGGTCGGCGCGGTGGGTCTCTACCAGTACCTGGCGCTCGAGATCGTGATCTGGATGATCTTCGCGCTCGGCTACAACCTGCTGCTGGGGCAGGGCGGGTTGCCCTCCTTCGGGCACGGCGCGTTCTTCGGCGTGGGCGCCTACGGCTTCGGCCTCGCCCTCAAGGCGGGCGCCGGCCTCTGGGTTTCCTTCGCGCTCGGAGTCGCCGCCGCCACGGCGGCCGGCGCGATCGTCGCCGCCTTCATCTCGCACCGGCGCGGCATCTACTACGCGCTCCTCACGATCGCGTTCGGGCAGGTGTTCTGGTTCGCCGCCATCAAGTGGCACAGCCTCACCGGCGGGGAAGACGGCCTGCTCAACATCAAGCGCCCCGCCCTGGTCGCCTCCAACGAGGCGCTGCACCTCTTCGCGCTGGCCGCGTTCGTGCTCGTGGCGCTCTTCCTCTGGCGGCTCGCGCACTCGCCCTACGGCCGCGTGCTGGGTGCGGTGAAGCAGAACGAGGCACGCGCGGCGTTCGCGGGCTACAACACCTGGCTCTACAAGTGGAGCGCCTTCACGATTTCGTGCGCGGTGGCGGGCGTGGCCGGTTCGCTCTTCGCGCTCGCGCAGCAGTCGGCTTATCCGAACGTGATGAGCCTGCACCAGTCCGGGTTCGTGGTGATGATGGTGCTGGTGGGCGGCGGCCTGGTGAGCTTCTGGGGGCCGCTCCTCGGCGTGGCGTTCTTCCTGTTGGTGCGCGACCTGCTCGGCGCCTACACGGAAACGTGGCTGCTGTGGTTCGGCCTGGCCTTCATGGCGATGGTGATTTACAAGCCCGACGGGATCGTGGGGATGTGGCGGGATGGCGTGAGGTGGTGGAGGCGCCGGCGCCCCGTACTTGCAGCCTCCCCTCTGGGCGAGAGCCGAGGAGAGGGCGCGCCATGACCTTCTTTTCGGTGAGCAACCTCTCCAAGCGCTTCGGCGACCGCGTGGTGCTGCAGGGCGTGAGCTTCGACGTGGCCGAGGGCGAAGTGCACGGGATCATGGGTCCGAACGGCGCCGGCAAGACCACGTGCTTCCATACCCTCACGGGTCGTTACAAGCCGGACGCGGGTCGCGTGGCGCTCGAGGGCCGCGACGTCACCGGCCTCGCGCCGCGGCGCATCGCGCGGCTGGGGATCGCGCGCTCCTTCCAGCTCATGAACCTGTTCGACGAGTACAGCGCGCTGGAGAACGCGGTGGTGGCCACGCCGGAGTTTCGCGACCGGGGCTTCGACCTGGTCTCGGATGCCTGGCGCCCCGGGCCCGCACGGGAGCGCGCGGCCCAGGTGCTCGCGGACGTGGGACTGGCCGGCAAGGAGGGCGTTCGCGCGAAGGACCTCCCGTACGGGGACCGCCGCGCGCTGGAGATCGGCGTCGCGCTCGCCGCCGCGCCGCGGCTGCTCTTCCTCGACGAGCCCACCGCCGGGCTGGGCGCCGAGGGCACGGAGCGCCTGCGCGCGCTGCTGGACCGCCTGCGCGGCCGCATCACCATGGTGGTGGTCGAGCACGACATGCGCTTCCTGCTCGGGCTCGCGGATCGCGTTTCCGTCATCCATTGGGGACAGGTCATCGCGCGCGGCACGCCCGCGGAGCTGCGCGCCAACCCGTGGGTGCAGCGCTCGTCGCTCGTCGTCCCGGACGCCACTGCTGCGGC
>CAMPHL010000038.1 GCA_946885905.1 uncultured Pseudomonadota bacterium
CGACTATGCCCTCCCGCCGGAGCTGATCGCCCAGCATCCGGCGCGGGCGCGAACGGCGAGCCGGTTGTTGCATGTCGATGGCCGCACAGGCGCGATGGCGGACCGGGACTTCGCGGACATCGTCACGCTCGTCGGCGCGGGCGACGTGCTCGTGGTGAACGACACGCGCGTCATCAAGGCGCGGTTGCACGGGCGCAAGGACAGTGGCGGCGAAGTGGAGGTGCTGGTCGAGCGCCTGCTCGATTCGCGCCGCGCGCTGGCGCAGGTGCGCGCGAGCAAACCGCCGAAGGCGGGGCGGCGCCTCGTGCTGGGCGATGGCGTCGAAGCCGAGGTGCGCGCGCGCCACGGAGAGTTCTTCGAGCTCACGTTCGCCCACGACGTTCTCGACGTGCTCGCACGTTACGGCGAGGTGCCGCTGCCTCCGTACATCAGGCACGACGCCGCAGCCGAAGACGAATCGCGCTACCAGACCGTTTACGCGCGCGCCCCGGGCGCCGTTGCCGCGCCCACTGCGGGACTCCACTTCGATGCCGCGCTGCTGGACGCGATGCGCGCAAAAGGCGTGACCGTGGCATCGGTCACGCTGCACGTGGGCGCCGGCACCTTCCAGCCCGTGCGCGTCGAGGATCTCACACAGCACGTCATGCATTCCGAGTGGTACGCGATCCCGCAAGCCACGGTGGACGCGATTGGCCAGGCCAAGGAAAAAAACGGGCGCGTCGTGGCGGTCGGGACCACCACGCTGCGCGCCCTCGAATCGGCCGCGAAAGGGGAGGAGGACAGGCTCGCGGCCGGTGCTGGGGAGACCCGGCTCTTCATCGTGCCGGGGTACCGATTCAAGGTCGTCGACCGGCTGGTCACCAACTTCCACTTGCCGAAATCGACATTGCTGATGCTGGTGAGCGCGTTCGCCGGCGTGCACAACATCCGCAGCGCTTACGCCCACGCTGTGACCGCACGCTACCGTTTCTTCAGTTACGGCGACGCGATGCTGCTGGAGAAAGGCACCTGAAAACTGGTGTCAGACACCGATTATCAACAGGCGGAACGATCCCCCGGTGTCTGACACCATTTTTAGAAGTGAATGTGCACTCGCGTTCGCACGTCCTCCATGTAGGTCTCGGCCTCACGCGCCAGGCGGGGATCCGTTCGCGCGATTTCGTGCGAGCTCCGCTCCAGGTGCTCCGCGGCGACGGTGAAGATGGAGCCGATCCACCGCAGGCCGTCTGCGTACCACAGCGTCTTCGTCATGGCGGCTTGCATCACTGCACCGCCAGGTGGGCGGGCTGCATGGCCTGCACGACGGTGCGGCCGTTGCGCGCGATCACGAGGGTGCGGCCGGGCTCGATGATGAGGTCGTTGAAGTTGCCCTCGTAGGTCACCCAGATCGACCCGCCGGTGGCGCGGATGCGTACGCCTTGCGCGTCGTCCAGGGTAACGACCTGGCCGGGTCGCAGCGACAGGACGGGGGCCTCGATGATCATGTCCACGGTGTCTCCTTGTTCCATTCACGGGATGCATGCAGAATTTGCATCCGACGAGGCCATGCTCGCCGATGTCGTGTCGAGCGGCAAACGAAAAAATCGTATGCGATGCATGAGGAAAACTCATGGCTAAACCGGCCCGCCCGCTGCCCCCGCTGGACCTCCTCAGAGGCTTCGAATCGGCCGCGCGCCACCTCTCGTTCACCCGGGCGGGGGCCGAGCTCTTCCTCACGCAGTCGGCCGTGAGCCGGCAGATCCTCGCCCTGGAGGAGTTCGTGGGCGTGCCCCTGTTCGAACGGCGCCACAAGGCGCTCGTGCTCACGGAGCACGGCCAGGCCTACTACCGCGTGGTCGCCGCGGCGCTCGAGCAGGTGCGCGAGGCCACGCGGCGCCTGCGCGAGACGCGCAAGGGCCACGTGCTCACGGTGACCACGACGGTCTCGTTCGCCTCGACATGGCTGGTGCCGAGGCTCGCCCGGTTCCGCCGCGAGCATCCCGGCGTGGACGTGCGCATCAAGGCCACCCATGAGGTGGTCGACCTCGACCGCGAGGGCATCGACCTCGCCGTGCGCGACTGCGCGGACAACGCGGCACCGGCCGGTTCGACTCGCCTCGTTGGCGAGCACCTCGCCGCGATGGCGAGCCCGACTTACCTCAAGGAAGCGAAAGCGGCGAAGAAGCCGCTCGATCGACCCGAGGACCTGCGCCACCACGTGCTGCTCTACCTGCACGACCCCACCGGTCGCTGGCCGTGGCTTTCGTGGGCACAGTGGCTCGAGCGCGCGGGCGTTGAGGACTTCGAACCGGCCGGTGCGCTCACGTTCGACCAGTACGACCAGGTGATCAACGCGGCCTACCACGGCCAGGGCGTGGTCCTGGGGCGCATGACCCTCACCCAACAGCATCGCCGCGACAAGCGGCTCGCCACCCTGTTCGGGGAACCCCAGCGCCTCGCACGCTCCTACTACGCGGTCTTTGGCAGGAGCGCTTCGGACCGGCCCGACGTGGTGCGCTTCGTCGACTGGATGAAGCGCGAGATCGGCACGGAGCAGGAAGCGCCGGGCTAGCGCACCACGATCAGGTGTGCAGGCGGGAGTTCGCCGAGACGTGCTGCTTCAGGAACTCCATCTGGTCGGCGAGGATGCGGCGATTTGCGAGGATCAGGAACTCGGCCCGGTTGGGGATATAGGGCGCGTAGAGCAGCTGCATGTGCGCTTCTTCCGGCGTGCGGCTTCCCTTCCGCTGGTTGCAGGCGCGGCAGGCGGTGACGACGTTCATCCACGTGTCGCGTCCGCCACGCGACATCGGCGTGATGTGGTCGCAGGTGAGGCGGTAATGGGAATAGCTCTCGCCGCAGAAGGCGCAGACGTACTTGTCGCGGTTGAAGAGCTCGCGGTTGTTGAGCGGCGGGACCTGGTTGAAGCCCTTGATCGCGAGCGCCTTGCCGCGGATGGCGATGATCGAGTTGGCGGTGATGCTGGAGCGCTCGCCGGTGCGGTGGCAGCGCCCGCCCCAGAAGGTGAACTCCTCGCGCCCCATCTCCCAGGCCACGCGCTGCTTGGCGTAGTACCACACGGCCTGCTGCCACGTGACCCACCGGTGGGGCACGCCGTGCTGGTCGAGCGTGAGGATCAGGGGAAGGCTTCGAGGCATCGCCTTTTTGCCAGTCAAATCGGCTACTTGGATAATACTACTCAACCGATTTACCAAAAAACCCCCGTCACCCCGGCGAAGGCCGGGGCCCGATTCCCTCACCGAGCCTCCCTATGAGCCTGAACCTGGTCGACTCCGGTCGCGATCTCGCCAACGACTTCAACGTAATCATCGAGATACCGATGCACGCCGACCCCATCAAGTACGAGGTCGACAAGGCGACCGGCGCGCTCTTCGTGGACCGGTTCGTCTCCACCTCCATGCACTATCCGTGCAACTACGGCTATGTGCCGCAGACCCTCTCGGACGATGGCGATCCGGTGGATGTGCTGGTGATCACGCCGTTCGCGCTGATGCCCGGCGTGGTGGTGCGCGTGCGTCCGATCGGCCTGCTCAAGATGACCGACGAGGCCGGCGGCGACACGAAGCTGCTGGCCGTGCCGATCGACAAGCTCACGCCGCTCTACCGCCACATCGAGACGGTGCGCGACTTGCCCGAGCTCACCATCTCGCAGATCACCCACTTCTTCCTGCATTACAAGGACCTGGAGCCCGGCAAGTGGGTCAGGGTCGACGGCTGGGGCAGTCCCGAGGAAGCGAAGGCCGAAGTGCGCGAAGGGGTGAGGC
The DNA here is from genome assembly GCA_946885905.1 of uncultured Pseudomonadota bacterium. Next base: position 3,765 of record CAMPHL010000038.1, read on the forward strand.
GCTACAAGAAAGTGAAGGGCGCGCGGCCGCGCAAGTAAGGCCTGCGGGCGCCGCCCGACCCAAGGCATGCGCCGCCTTTCGCTCGCCTTCGTGGCCATCGCCTCCATGCTGCCTTTCGGTGCTCCTGCCGCCGAGTGCTCCGCGCGCTCATCGCCGAACGTCACGCCGCTCGTCGAGCTGTACACCTCGGAAGGCTGCTCGAGCTGCCCGCCCGCGGATCGTTGGCTTTCGCGCCTCGCGCTGGAGGCCGCGGCCGGTCGCGTCGTGCCGCTTGCCTTCCACGTGAACTACTGGGATTACATCGGCTGGAAGGATCCGTTCGCCTCGGCCAGCGGCACGCAACGCCAGCGCGACATCCAGGCGGCTGCGGGCGCGCGCTACGTCTATACGCCGCAGGTGGTGCTCGGCGGCCGCGACTTTCGCGACTGGGGCTCGGGCTCGTTCCAGACCGCGGTGGCGGGCATTCGCAGCGAGCGCGCGGCCGCCGCGATCGATCTCTCCGTCACGGGCGATGGCGCGAAGGGCGTCGAGGTCGCGAGCACCACAACGGCGATCGGCGCCGTTTCCGGCGAGGTGGTCGTGCTCGTGGCGCTCACCCAGAGCGGGCTTTCGAGTCGCGTCACGGCAGGTGAGAACACCGGCGAACGGCTGGCCCACGACTTCGTCGTGCGCGACTTCGTGGTGCATCGCGGGCTCGGCACCGCCGCGTCGAAGTTCAAGCCCGCGCCGGGCTGGAATCTCGCGCACATGCGAGTCGCCGCCTTCGTCCAGGACCGCCGCACGGGCCGGGTGTTGCAGTCCGTGGCCTGCGCGCTCGGCGGCTAGTACGGCCGCCGCATCCCGAGCCACGCGAGCAGGGCCAACGCCGCGCCGATCAGCGCCATTCCCGCGAGCTCCAGCGCCGGGGGCCTCTCGCCCAGCTGGATCGCCGAGGAAACCACGGCCACCACGGGAATGCCGAGCGCGTTCAACCCCGCGACACCTGCGGGCGAGCTCGCGAGCACGTAGGTCCACAGCCACCAGCCGATCGCGGTCGCGAGCACCGACGAGAAGAGCAGCGTCCATACGAACTCCGGGTTCCATCGAACCGGATCGGACGGCCAGAGCGCCGCGAGCAGCGCCAGCGCGAGGAAGCCGAAGAAGAGCTGCCATGCGGTGAAGAGCAGCGGGTCGGTCGCCGCGACCGGCCACTTCTTCGACAGCACCGCGGTGATGGCCCATACCGCGCCCGCCGCGACGGCGAGCAGGCTCCCGGTGAGGCTGGTGAGCTCCCACGGCGCCACGATGAGGACGAGCCCCGCGAACGCGAGCACCACCGCGAGCCACTGGGTGCCACGCATGCGCTCGCGCAGGATGAAGTGCGCGAAGACGATCATCCAGAAGGGCATCGTGAAGACGAGCACCGAGGTCTTGCCCGGGCCCGCCGCGAGCAACGCGAAGTGCGACAGAGCCACGAAGAGCGCGACCTGCAGGAGCCCCAGCAGGATCGCCATGCGCCAGGTCCCGAGGAGCAGCGGGCGGTGCCGGAGCTTCACGATCGCGAAGAGCAGCGCGCATCCGATCGCCACGCGCAGCGCCGCGAAGTCGAAGGGATGCGCGTGGCGCAGCGCGATCTTCATCACCACCCACGAATAGCCCCAGATCAGCACCATCGCCACCAGCGCGGCGATGGGGCGTGAGGCCGCTTTCACCGCGGCGCCGCGTCCAGAGGGGGATGGCTCCTGATCGCGATCGGCGCGCCGTCGGGGCTGCCCAGGCGCAGGCTGCCCGCGCGCAGTCCCTCGATCTGTGCCACGACGAGGAAGTCGTAGCCGCCTTCCGGCGCGGGCGCGACGTTCGCGACCGTGCCGGCGGATTGCTCGCCGAAGGCCGCGCTGTAGACGCTTTGTCCGGGCGCGGGCGTGGCGCCGTCCACGTGCGCGATCGCCATGCGTTTCTTGAGGATTCCGCGATACTGCGTGCGGGCGACGATCTCCTGCCCGGTATAGCAACCCTTGTGGAAGCTCACCGCGCCGATGAGGTCGAAGTTCGCCATCTGCGGCACGAACTCCTCCTGCGTGGCGGCGACCACGGTGGGGATGCCCGCGCGGATGAGGGCGAGGTTCCAGTCCTCGGCGGTTGCCGCGGTGAAGGTCGAGCGCAGCGAGGCGAGGCCCGGATCTCCCGGGGGTGCGATCGCGACGTGCACATCCCTGCCGACTTCGATGGAGCCGAGCTCTGGACGACCCGGGCCGATGAGTCCCACGCGCTCGTAGTGCGCGCTCACGTCCGCGACCTTCACCTTCGCACGGAGCACGAACATGGAGAGGCGTTTCGCGATCGCGGGCGCGAGCTCGCCGGGAAGCATCGCGAGATAACCGTCGGGCCGCTTGGCCAGCAACATCGAAGCGATCAGCCGCCCCTTGGGCGAGCACCAGCCGGTCCACTGCGCCTCGCCCGGCTTCAGCGCCGCGACGTCGTTCGTGAGCTGGCCCTGGAGAAACGTGGTGGCGTCGTCACCCGAGATGGCGATGAGCGCGTTATCGGAGAGATCGACCAGGGCCGGTGGCGATGCAGGAGGCATGGGACTTACATGGAGGCGATGCAGGAGAGCGACAAGTATAGCGAGGGGGTCGATGTGCTCCTTGCACGCTCGCCGCTGGTGGAAGGCTTCTGCGCGTGCGCCGCGGTGGCGAGCGCGGTGCTGGTCGCCGTCCTGCCGATCGCGATCGAGCTCCGGGCGGCCGCCCTGGCCTGGATCGGGCTATTCGCCCTGGCAGCCCTGCGCAGCGCGCGAGCAGCGAGGGTGGTGCGCATCGATCTCGAAAGGATGGTGGAGGTGGAGGGAGTCGCCGGGAGGCTGCGCGACGGGAGTTTCGTCGCGCCCTGGCTCGTGGTGGTCCGTTGGCGGCCCGAACGGGCCTGGAGGGACCGCAGCCTCCTGGTCGCGCCCGACATGCTGGGCGCGGACGACTTCAGGAGGCTGCGGGTGCTGCTGAGGTGGGCAGGAGGCTAGAGCAGGCCGCCGAAGGTGGAGTAGATCCAGCCCAGGTCGTCGGAGCGGTCGACGCGATAGACGCCGCCCGTGCCGGCGCAGTTGCCGTTGATGCCGAACGAGGTCACGCCCCCCACGATGTTCGTATTGCCGATGAAGTTCGGTCCGCCCGAATCGCCGAAGCAGGTGCCGCCCGTGTTGGCGTTGTTCGACAGGACCATGGATCCGTCCCCGGTGAACCCGGTGTTGATCTGGTCCAGCTTGGGCGTGGCGAACATGCGTATGCGAAGGGACGATTCGTGCACGGGCACGGGGCTCGCCGCCTGCTGGCCGTAGCCCACCGCCGTGAACGTCACGTCCTGCCTGCCGCGACGGGTGGCGTAGCTGTCGAGCACATTGAGGCCCGGCAGCGCGCCATACTTCTTCATCTTGACGGGCTTGTCGAGCACGACCATGCCCATGTCGAAGAGAAAGAAGGCGTTCGGGTCATAGCTCGGGTGCGTATGCGGGGTGCCGCCCACCGGGCCCTCGAACGGATAACCGTTCTCCGGGATGCCGGCGTCCACATCCGCGTCGAACCAGATCTCCACGTGCGCCGCGGGCGCCTCGGTGCAATGGCCGGCAGTGAGGTACAGGCGGGGTGAGATGAGCGTGCCGCTGCAGCGCCACAGCGGGTTGCCCTTGGCGTCCTGCGCGACCATGAGGCCGACATAGGGATGGCCGTTGCCGTCGAGCCCGCCGTCGGTGATGGCGAATGCGGGGGTTGCGGAGGCGGCCACGATGGCGGCCGCGCAAAGCAGGGTCCGGATCTTGCCGTGCATGTCTTACGCTCCTTGTGGGAAGGTGAAGTGCCGGCAAAGCCTATTCCGGTGACAATTCGAAATCAACCGTCACATTTCCTGAAGAAAGTTCTTCCGTGAGCGCCAAACCCGCCAGCCGTTATCCCATTCCCTCGGTCGACTCGCTGCCCGAGGACATGCGCGCGCGCATCCTCGCCGTGCAGGAGAAATCGGGCTTCGTGCCCAATGTCTTCCTCGCCCTCGCGCACCGCCCCGCCGAGTTCCGGGCGTTCTTCGCCTATCACGACGCGCTCATGGACAAGGAGGGCGGACTCACCAAGGCCGAGCGCGAGATGATCGTCGTGGCCACCTCCGGCGCCAACCAATGCCAGTACTGCGTCGTGGCGCACGGCGCGATCCTGCGCATCCGCGCGAAGAACCCGCACGTGGCCGACCAGGTCGCGGTGAACTACCGCAAGGCCGACATCACGCCGAAGCAGAAGGCGATGCTCGATTTCGCGATGAAGGTCTCGCGCCAGGCCGAGGAGATCGGGGATGCGGACTTCGCGGCGATGCGCGCGGCGGGCTTCAACGACGAGGAGATCTGGGACGTGGGCGCGATCGCGGCCTTCTTCGCGCTTTCCAACCGCATGGCGAACTTCACGGACATGCGGCCCAATGACGAGTTCTACATGCTCGGCAGGGCACCCAGGTAAGGGCTGCGCGTGCCGAAGAGCTGATCGATCGTCTCCTCGCCGATGGCGAAAGCGGTGCTCATGCCGGTGCCGCTGGTGACCGAGACCAGGCGCACGCGCGGCGCGATCTCCTCGGTGAGGAGCGGCGACACGTCGGCCACGGGGTAGTAGCCGTTCCATCGCTCGATGACGCGTGGCGTGGCGATCGCGAGCAGTCGCCCCAGCTCTTCCAGGATGAGGTGGTCGACCGCGGCCGAGGCGAACGGGTCCTGCGTCTCGCCATGGTGATGGGAGTCGCCCACGACCAGCGTGCCGTCGACGGCCTGTGCGACGAGGAGGTGCACGCCGTTGGCGAGTTGCGCTGCGCACTCGACTTCAAGCTTCTCCCGCAACGCGCCCGCTGCCGGCTGCGCGGCGAAGCCGCCGTAACGCAGGAGGCTCAAGTCGGACATGAGTACGCCGGGAAGGGTGAAGCCCGGCGCGGCCAGGCGCAGCATCTGCAGTTTGCAGTGCCGCGCGCGCACGTGCCGCGCGAGCTCCGGCGCGAACGCAGCGATTGCGGCGCCCGGGGCGAGGACTACCGCGCCGGCCTCGCACGTGCCGGCCGAATGGTGCACCAGGCGACCTTCGAATCCGTGAAGCTCGGTGCTCCACAGGAACTCGACGCCGTGGCGTTCGGCGAGCCAGCGAGCGAGGGCGGGAATCGCCTCGCGTGCGTCGACGCGGATCTCGTGCGGGCTCCAGAGGGCGCCCTTGATCGCACGCGCCGCATGGGGCAGGCGTTTCGCGGCATCGGCGGCGTCGAGGATCGTGCACTCCGCGCCCATCGGCGAGGCGGCGAACTGCGCCAACACTTCCAGCGCTTCGGTGCGAAGGGCTGCGACCAGCGCTCCGCGCTGGTGCACCGGGATTCCCGCGCTCGCGGCGACCTCTTCCCAGATATCGCGTGAGCGCAGGGCCCGAGCGCGCGTCTCGCCTTCGGATTGGCCCGTGATGGTCACGAAGCCGAAGTTGCGGACCGACGCCCCGGCCGCGCGCGCGTCGCGCTCCAGCACCGTGACGCGAAGGCCCCTGCGGGCGGCGGCGAGCGCGTGGGCGAGGCCCACGATGCCGGCGCCGGCCACGACGAGGTCGAACATGGGCATGTCGTATATTGCCGCATGCCCACGGGCCTGCTCACCGTGCTCGACTTCATCGGCGTCGCGGTCTTCGCCGCGAGCGGGGCGCTCGCCGCGGCGCGCAAGAGCCTGGACCTGCTGGGCATGGTGGTGATCGCCACCGTCACCGCGATCGGCGGCGGGACCTTGCGCGACGTGCTGCTCGCCCGCGCGGTGTTCTGGCTCGCGCAGCCCGAATACCTCTACGTCATCTTCGGCGCGGCCGGGGTCGCCGTGGTCTACACGCGCTGGTTCAGCCCGCCGGACCGGGCCCTCGCGGTCCTGGACGCCCTGGGCCTCGCGCTCTTCACCATCATCGGCGCGCGCGTGGCCGAGGGACTCGAGCACAAGGCAGTGGTGGTCTGCGTGATGGGAGCCTTGACCGGTGTGGCGGGAGGGGTGATTCGTGACGTGCTCACGGGCGAGATCCCGCTCATCCTGCGCAAGGGGCAGATCTACGCCACGGCGGCGATCGTGGGCGTGGTCGCCTACGTCCTGCTGCAGGCCGTGCTCGATCGCGCAACGGCTGGGCTCCTCGGCATGGCGATCATCGCAGTCATCCGCCTCGGCGCCATCGCGTGGAACTGGACATTGCCGGTCTTCGGCATCCCGGGACCCGAGGATCGATGAAGGCCACCAGCTCGTCCGCCGGCTACTCCGGCACGCCGCTCGCGAGGAAGCTCGGCATCGCCGAGGGCGCCCGCATCCACGTGATCGATCCGCCGCGTGCCTACGACGCCATCGTCGATCCGCTTCCCGGCCGCGTCGTGATGACCAAGCGCGTCGATGCCTCCACCGATTTGGTCCACGCGTTCGTGCTCGCGAAAGCCAGGCTGGCCAGGGTTCTCGCCGCAACGCGCGCCGCCATGCGCCCGGACTGCGTGGTCTGGGTGTCGTGGCCGAAGAAGGCCTCGGGCGTCGCCACCGACGTGACCGAGGACGTGATCCGCCAGGTGGCGTTGCCGATGGGCCTGGTCGACGTGAAGGTGTGCGCGGTCGATGCGACCTGGTCGGGCCTGAAGCTCGTCGTGCGCAAGGAGCTGCGATGAGAAAACTAGCCGTTGCGTTGCTCGCATGGAGCGCGCTTTTCCTGTTCGCCTGCGGCGAGCCGCTGCCGCAGGACAAGCTCGACTACGCCGGAGAGTGGCAAGGGCCGCAGGTGTACCTGTTGATCACGCCCGCGGGCCGCTGCGTGTACGAGCGGCGCCGCGACGCGGGCAACGTGAGCATCGACGCGCCCATCCAGCGCTTCGAAGGGGACAACTTCCTGGTGGGGTTGGGGCCGCTCACGACGACCTTCGTGGTGTCGAAGCCGCCGGCCGTGGTGGACGGGAAATGGAGGATGACCGTCGACGGCGTCGAGCTCACGCGCGTGTCCTCTCCGGG
>CAMPHL010000039.1 GCA_946885905.1 uncultured Pseudomonadota bacterium
CCGCGACCGCGCCACCCTCACGGCGATGCTGAACGCGCGCGCCGCGTTCGCCACGCATCGCGGCGACTACGCGGCGGCGCAGGGTTTCCTGCGCCAGGTCCGCAGCCTCCAGGAAAAGGCCGCCGACAAGCTGGTCTCGGGAGTCATGATGGAGAGCATCCTCGAGGCGCGCGTCCGGGGCGGCGGCCTGGAGGCGGAGCGCGCCAGGACCGTGCAGATCGTCTCGCGCGAGTGGGGCGGCATGCCGTGGGAGGTCGTGGGCACCAACCTCAAGAGCTCCAAGAGCTCGCTCGAGCTCATGTCGCGCGAGGTCGTGATCGGCGCCATCAAGACCAGCCTCGATCCGGCGGCGAAGAACCTGAACCTCAAGGTGCCCGGCTCCATGGTCACCACCGTCGTGGCCGTGCGCAACAACTTCGAGCTCGTGCTGCCGATGCGCGACGCGCTTGTGGCCACGCTCCAGGACCTGGTCGACGGCAACCACGTCGTGCGCGCGGACATCTGGAGCGAGCGGCTGGTGAACCTGCCCGAGGACGTTCGCGGCAAGCCCGTGGTGGTCGGCATCTGGGACAGCGGCACGGACGTGAAGCTCTTCCGCGCCGCGCGCGACCCCGGCATCGCTTTCGATCGCGACATGAACGAGACCACTCCGCTCGTCCGGCCCATGGGCGCGGCCGAGCCCCGCCTGGCGGTGCTCAAGCGATACGTGAAGGGCTCGATGGACATGCGGGCGGCGATCGATTCGCCCGATGCGCGCGCGCTCAAGCAGCGCGTGACCTCGCTCAGGCAGGACGAGGTGAAGCAGTTCCTCGAGGACCTCTCGGCCGTGAGCATGTGGGTTCACGGCACGCACGTGGCCGGCATCGCGGTCGAGGGCAACCCGTTCGCCGAGGTGACCGCGGTCGCGATGCACTGGAGCCACGAGACCGCCCCGATGCTTCCGACGGAGGAGACCGTGATGCGCGGCGCCGCCGCCTACAAGAAGGCGGTGGAGCATTTCCGCAGGGCCGGCGCGCGCGTGGTCAACATGAGCTGGCGCTACGGGCCCAACACCTACGAGGCCGCGCTCGCATACCACAACGTCGGCAAGACGCCCGAGGAGCGCAAGCGGATGGCTTTGAGGCTCTTCGAGATCGAGAAGGGCGCGCTCGAAGGCGCGATCGCGGGCGCGCCGGAGATCCTCTTCGTCGCGGGCGCCGGCAACGAGGACAACAGCTCCGACTTCGCCCAGTACATCCCCGCGGGGCTCGCGATTCCCAACCTCGTCACGGCGGGGGCCGTGGACGCGTCCGGCACCGAAACGGCCTTTTCCACGTTCGGCAGGACCGTCGTGGTCCATGCCAACGGCTTCGAGGTGACGAGCTTCGCCCCCGGGGGCGAGAAGCTCAAGCTCTCCGGCACCTCGATGGCTGCCCCCCAGGTCGCGAATCTGGCGGCCAAGCTGTTCGCGATCCGGCCCGAGCTGACCCCGCTGCAGGTAAAGGAACTGATCCTGCGGGGCGCCGATCGCAACGGCCGCGTCAACCTCATCAACCCCAGGAAAACCCTCGGATTTCTGGGCTGACCGACTTGTAACATCCTGTAAACGGCGCCAACCCTTCGTGCGTTAGTGCGTTCTAAGGGTTGTGCCCCGATTTCCATTGGGGGCCTAAAGGAGATCCGAACCATGTTGAAGAAGCCCCTGATCATCGCCAGCACCGCCGCCATCCTGATGGGATCGGCGACCCTTTCCACCCAGGCCAAGGCCGCGGACCCGATCTTCGGCGCGCTGGTCGGTGGCGCGCTCGGCGCCGGTATCGGCCATGCCGTGGACGGTCGTCATGGCGCGGGCGTGGGCGCCGCGATCGGCGCCTTTGCGGGTGCCGTGAGCGCCGCGAACTCGCCCTACTACCATGACAACGGCTATTACGCGCCCGCGCCGCGCTACTACGGTCCGACCTATGCGCCGGCACCCGTGTACGGCTACGGCTACGCAGCGCCGGCATACCCGGCGGCGACCATCGTCTACAGCTCGGGCCCGCGCTACCACGGCCACCGTCATCGCAACCACTATCGCGACGGCCACCACTACCGTCGTTACCGCTAAAGACGGAGTTGTAAAAGTTGTAACAGGCGACGCCCCGCTATTGCGGGGCGTTTTTTTTCGTACTACGGTACGGTCACGTACTTCGCAGGGGGAAATGAAGATGAAGAAGACCGCGTTGGTCGCCGCGATGGCGGCGGGCGTTGGGATGATGGGATACGCCGCGCAAGCCGCCGCGCATGGTGGAGAAGCGGTGGGTGGAATGATCGTCGGCGGGGCCATCGGAGCGGCGGTCGGCGGGCCTCCGGGCGCGGCGGTCGGCGCGATCATCGGCGGCGCGATCGGATCGTCGACGCACTACCACCATGGCCATTACGCGCGCCACCACGGCCCTTACGCCCCGCCGCCCTCGTACTCCTATCGGGGCGAACCCGCCGGCTACTACGAGCCCGCGCCCCGCTACTACTCCGAACCCGCCCCGCGCCATTACCAGGAGCGCGCACCGCGGTATTACGGCCCCCAGGGTTATCCGCAACCGTATCGCTACGAGCAACCGCGCTACTACGAGGCCCGAAGCTATCGCGAGCCGCCACGCTTCGCATACCGCGACGACCCCCGCTATCCGCGTTACTGAGTCCGAAGTTTCAGGTCGAGACTTCGACCGTCCTGAATCCCACGCGCACGCTGCCCACGCGCACCTTCACCTTGCCCTTGCCCTCGACCACGAGCGTGACGAAGCGCTCGTGCGCGTTGCCGCGCGTCCATGGGAAGAATATCGAGACGCCGTTGTAGAGCCCCTGCCCCCAGCCCGAGAGGTGTCCCAGCTCGATCACCTTTTCGCCGGGCGCGGTGACCGTGCAGCCTTCGGCCTCGATGCTCGCGCGCAGCGGCTCGGAGATCGCGAGCTTCTTCGCGGACGAAAGCCCGTAGGTCGAAAGGTAGCCGCGGTTGGCGACGCGCAGCTCGATCCTGGTGAAATGGACCCCGGCCGATCGCCCCTTCGTGGCCGCCGGGGTGACGAGGTTCTCGGTCTTCACCACCTCTACCACCACGCGAGGCACTAGGGAGGCGACGCGCAGGAAGGCATCGCTGTGCTGCTCGCAGATCCTGCCCAGCATCTCGTACGGCGGATTGGACACGCCCACGCGCAGGTCGAGACCGCCCACCTCCACGTCGCCCAGCTGCGGGTGCTTCGCCTTCTTCCACTTGCCGAAGATGCGGCCCTTGTTGTTCTCCTTGTCCCACCTGGCGAGCGCCGCGAGGTCCTTGCGGTCGAGCCGCGAGTAGACGTCCACGAACGGGCTCTTGCGCTCCATGCCGATCTGGGTGAAGAGGTCCCAGAGCTCGATCACATATGCCAGCGTGCCCCGCTGGTGGTAGGCGTAGTCGGTGAGGTCGCCCTTGAGCGGCTTGTCCGGCGAGTAGAGGAACTCGTGGTAGCCGCTCACGGTGGGATAGCCGGTGAAATCCTTCGCCCAGCGCTCGACCTGGCGGAAGACGGCGAGGTCCTCCTGGTCCATCTTGCTGTCGGGGTTGTCGCCCAGTGGCCGGATCAGCACGCCGCCGAAGGTGTGCAGGTTCAGCCAGCAGAAAATGTTCGGGTGCGCGATGGTGAAGTCGAGCACCGCGCGCGTCTCGGGCGCGCTGCCGGGGAAGTCGCCCGCGCCCTCCTGCTCGTGCTCGGGCGCCCAGCTGTAGGGGAAGTTGCGGTTGAAGTCGTACTGGTTGTCCGAGAGGAAGTACGGGTCCGGGATGCGGCGCCCGTCGAAGTTCGCGATGCGCCCCTCGGGATAGAGCCTGTAGTACGGCGCGGGGTCCTCGGGCAGCCGCGGCACCATCACGCCGGGAAAGTCGGGGAGCTCGACCAGCTCGCCATCCGGATCCTGCTTGCGCATGTAGCCGATGTGGCCGTTCCCGTCGAAGTCGTAGGACTCCCAGTACGCGTGGCCCTTGTGCAAGCGCCTGTCGATCGGGCTGGAGCGCACGTAGCGGCCGTGCTTGAGGACGGCCTCCGCGCCGTCCGGCGACATGCGCGGCACCACATAGAAAAGCGCGTCGCGAAGGACTTCGGCCATGTGCGTGGGCAGCCGCGAGTCCTTGTTGCGATGCAGCTCGATCACGTCCTCGGCGATCGCGAGCGCCACCGAGGAGCCGCATAGCTCGGTCGCGTGCATGTTGCCGTCCACCCAGATCGCCGGGCGCATCTCGTCGGGATTGCGGCCGATGACGAGCAGTGGAATGTCGCGTCCCTCGGCGCTCTTGCCGAGGGAGGACAACTTCACGAAATCGGGATGGGCCTTGGCCCACGCGCGGAGCTGCTCGGCGAGCTCCGCGTAATCGAGGTAGCTGGTGCGGAAGGGGGACATTCGGCGGGAGTCGTCGCGCAAGCGGAGCCGAGAGGATACCCGACGCCGCTTGCGCTCCCGCCGGACTTCAGTCCCGCGACCTGCCGCCTCCGCGGCCCAGCGGGTTGGAGCCGCCGCCGCGCGGACCGGAATCGGAATCGGAGCGGGACTCCGAACGCGAAGGCCTGGATTCCGAACGCGATTCGTGCCGCGGCTCACGCGCCACCGGAGAAGGCGCGGGGGCTGCCTGCCTCACCACCGGCGCACGCTGCACCTGCGGCGCAGGCGCGCGTTCGACGTGCTGCACGGGAGCGCGTTGCACGGGAGCGCGCTGCACCGGCGCGGGCGTGTACACGGGCGCCGATCCGAGCGCTCCGCGAGACAGCGGCTGGCTCGGCGCCGGCGCCACCGACTGGCGATCGGATCCGCGCTCGAATCCCCGCCGGGGCTGGGGCGCGCTCGCCGGTTGGCCCTGCTGCACGGGCGCAGGTTGGTAGGAGCGTTCCCGCGTGCGGCGCTCGAGGCCCGTCGACGGGGCGACGCTCACGCCGGGAGTGGGCGCCGCAGGCGCGTAGCGCGACGACTGCGGACGCTGGATGCCGACGGTCCCGGGCACCGGCGCGCGCTCGACCCTGCGCTCGCCCGTGCCGCGCCCGTCCGGCCCCCGACGCCCTTCACGCCCTTCACGCCCGTCGCGCCGCCAATCGCTGCCGCGGCCCACGCCGTCCCGGCGGCCGTCACCGTCGCGGCGGTAGCCGCTCCAGTGCCAGTTGCGCGAGTTGCGGCGATGGTCGGTGCTGTTCCAGCGATGGCCGTGCGAGTGGCTGTGGCCGCGCCAGTAGTGCGGGCGGTGGCTGTGGAAGCGGATGTAGCGGCGCGGCCAATCGAAGCTGGTGTACCAGTAGCTCGGGCCCACGAACACCCCATAGCCCCAGGCGAAGCCCGCATAACCGGCCGACCAGGCGTATCCGGGCCAAGGCGCCCAGTACATCGGCTCGGAGTCGGGCCACCACCACTGCCCGTAAGCCGTGCGCGGGTCGTAGTAGGGCACGTAGACCATCTCCGGGCTTGCAGGCTCGATCACGTAGTTGCCGTAATCGCGCGTGACCACCGCCTCCTCGCTCGAGCGCAGCGTCCCGGCGCTGTCGGCGCGCGCGCGCAGCACCTGGATGGTCTCGCTCAGTCCGGTGGGGTTGGACATGAAGGCGTCGCCGAGGCGCTCGGTCCACTCCAGGTGCTCGTCCATCATGTGCAGGACCTGCGGGAAGGCGACCAGGGACTTCACGCTCGGGTCCCACTGCTCCTGGTCGACGGCGCGAACCGCATCCTGGCCCTGGATGTGCGAGTTGCCCCGCGACCAGGCGGCGGCTTCGGCGATGTCGCGCGGGAAGGTCGCCGCCATCAGCATCTGGGAGAGCAGGGAGTCCGGATAGAGCGCGATCGGCGCGAGCATCGAGTCCAGCTCGGCCTGCGAGAAGCGCGGAGGGTCCGGCTGGGGGTGTTGTTCGTACTGCGCAGCCGCGGCGGTCGCGAAGAGCGACACGAGGAGGGGTGAAAGCCAGCGCCAGAAGTTTTTCATGTGCGTCCCTGCGAATGGTGAAAGCTTACCCCGCCCAACGCGCAAGGGGCCCTCCACGACGACAGGTTCTTACAAACGCTTACATATTGCGCGGGGGTGTTTCATGGCAAAGTCTGGCCATGAACGTAGTCGACCTGGCGCTGCGCCGCCCGTACACATTCATCGTGATGGCGCTGCTCATCCTGCTGGGGACGCCGCTGGTGCTCTCGCGCATGGCCACGGACATCTTCCCCGAGATCGACATCCCGGTGGTGAGCCTGGTGTGGAACTACCGCGGGCTGCCCGCGCAGGAGATGGGCCTCAGGATCGCGGGCCAGACCGAGCGCGCGCTCACCACCACGGTGAGCGACATCGAGCACATCGAGTCGACTTCGATCGCGGGCACCACGGTCATCAAGGTCTTCTTCCAGCCCAACGCGAACATCCAGACCGCGCTCGCCCAGGTGGTGGCGATCGCGCAGACGATGGTGCGCCAGCTCCCGCCGGGGGCGCAGCCGCCGCTCATCATCCAGTACTCGGCCTCGAGCATCCCGGTGATCCAGCTCGCGCTCTCCAGCCCCACGCTGCCGGAGCAGTCGGTCTTCGACGCCGCGGTGAACCAGCTGCGCCCGCAGCTCGTGACCATTCCCGGCGTGGCGATCCCGTGGCCCTACGGGGGCAAGGTGCGCCTCATCTCCGTGGACCTGAACCTCCAGGAGCTGCAGGCGCGCAACCTCGCCCCCGCCGACGTGGTCTCGGCGCTGAGCGCGCAGAACCTGATCCTGCCCTCGGGCACGGCCAAGTTCGGCGAGACCGAGTACAGCGTGACCCTCGACGCCTCGCCGGACGCGATCGCCGAGCTCGGCAACCTGCCGGTGCGGACCCTGAACGGCGCGACCACCTACCTGCGCGACGTGGCCGACGTGCGCGACGGCTTCCAGCCGCAGACCAACATCGTGCGCCGCGATGGCGAGCGCGGCGTGCTCCTTTCGGTCTACAAGAACGGCGGCGCCTCCACGCTCGACATCGTGAGCGACCTGCGCAGGCTGCTGCCCTTCGCCACGCAGCAGATCCCCGAGGACGTGAAGGTGACGCCGCTCTTCGACCAGTCGCTCTTCGTGAAGGGTGCGGTCACGAGCGTTGCCCTGGAGGCGGTGATCGCGGCCGGCCTCACCGCCCTCATGGTGCTGCTCTTCCTGGGCAACTGGCGCAGCACCGTGATCATCGCGCTCACCATCCCGCTGTCGATCCTCGCCTCGATCATCATGCTTTACGCCCTGGGCCAGACGCTCAACATCATGACGCTGGGCGGCCTCGCGCTCTCGGTGGGCATCCTGGTGGACCAGGCGATCGTCACCATCGAGAACATCGAGCGCCACCTGCACGAGGGCACCGAGCTGCGCCAGGCGATCCTCGACGGCGCGGGCGAGATCGGCGTGCCGGCGTTCGTCTCGACGCTGTGCATCTGCATCGTGTTCGTGCCGATGTTCTTCCTCGAGGGCGTGGCCAGGTTCCTCTTCGTGCCGATGGCGATGGCCGTGGTCTTCGCGATGGTGACCTCCTACGTCCTTTCGCGCACGTTCGTCCCCACGATGTGCCTGCTGCTGATGAAGGGGCACCAGGCGGGCACGGGCGGCCGGGTCTACCGGGCGTTCAACGCCCGCTTCGAGCAGCTGCGCGAGGCCTATTCCGCGACGCTGCAGGGCGTGCTCGCGCGGCGGGCGGCCTTCGCGGGCGGCTTGCTCGCGTTCACGCTCGCCTCGTGCCTGCTCTACCCGTTCCTCGGCCGCGATTTCTTCCCGTCCGTGGACGCGGGCCAGATCAAGCTGCACTTCCGCGCCCCCACCGGCACCCGCATCGAGCAGACCGCGCAGATCTCCGACCAGGTGAACGCGGCCATTCGCGACCTCATCCCGTCCAGCGACCTCGAGACCATCCTCGACAACCTGGGCGTGCCCAACAGCTCGATCAACCTCTCGTACAGCAACTCCGGAACCATCGGCACGCTCGACGGCGAGGTGCTCATGAGCCTCAAGCCCGGGCACCGCCCCACCGAGGAGTGGGTGACACTGCTGCGCCAGGAGCTGCCCAGGCGCTTCCCGGGCGTGGAGTTCTTCTTCCAGCCGGCCGACATCGTGACCCAGATCCTCAACTTCGGCTTGCCGGCGGCGATCGACGTGCAGTTCTCCGGCAAGGACGTGCACGCGCTGGCGGCGCTCGCCGCCGAGCTCACCAAGAAGATCCGTGCGATCCCGGGCGCCGTCGATGCGCACGTGCACCAGCGGCTCGACTACCCGGGAGTGGACCTGCGCATGGACCGCTCCCGGCTGCAGGGCATGGGACTCAGCGCCAGCAACGTGGGGCAGAACCTGCTGCTCGCGCTCGCGGGCAGCGGCCAGACGGCGCCGGCCTACTGGCTCGACCCGCGCAGCGGCATCGTCTACAACATCGCGGTGCAGGCGCCCGATTACCGCGTGGACTCGCTCGACACCATGCTCAACATCCCGGTGACGGGCGGCGACGGCGCCCGGCCGCAGCTGCTCGGCAACCTCGTGGAGACGGTGCCCGCCCGCAGCCAGGCGGTGGTCTCGCGCTACAACCTGCTGCCCACGATCGACATCTACGTCGGCGTCCAGGGCACCGACCTCGCCTCGGTCGCCGCGCAGGTGCAGAAGCTCGTGGACGAGATGCGCCCGCGCCTGCCGCGCGGCAGCCAGGTCACGGTGCGCGGGCAGGTCCAGACGATGAAGGCCTCCTTCGTGGGCCTGGGCGTAGGCCTCGCGATGGCCATCGTCCTGGTCTATCTCCTCGTGGTCGTGAACTTCCAGTCGTGGATCGAGGCGGCCATCATCATCGCCGCGCTTCCGGCGGCGCTCGCGGGCATCGCCTGGACCCTCTTCATCACCGGCACGACACTCTCGGTGCCCGCCCTCACCGGGGCCATCATGACGATGGGCGTGGCCACGGCGAACAGCATCCTCCTGGTGGCCTTCGCGCGTGACCGCATGGCCCAGGGGGCCGCACCCGCTGCCGCCGCGCTCGACGCGGGCGCCACGCGGATGCGGCCGGTGCTCATGACGGCGCTCGCCATGATCATCGGCATGATCCCGATGGCGCTCGGCATCGGCGAAGGCGCCGAGCAGAACGCGCCCCTTGGCCGCGCCGTGATCGGCGGCCTCATCTTCGCGACGGTTTCGACGCTGCTCTTCGTGCCGGTGGTCTATGCCGCCGTGCACGAGTGGCTCGCGCGGCGCGCACCGGCCACACATGGAGAAGACGAAGCATGGCGGAACAGTCCCGCGTGATGTCCCGGGCCCGGTGGGTGGCCCTGGGCGTGTTGGTCCTGCTCGCGCTGGGCGCCGGGCGGACGGTGTGGGAGCGCATGGGCAACGCGCGCGCGCTCGAGGCGAGCTCGGCCGAGCAGGCCAGGCAGTACGTGAAGGTCGCCACGCCCACCGTCGGCGGGCAGGCGACCACGCTCTCGCTGCCCGGGTCGCTGCAGGGCGCGATGCAATCGCCCATCGCGGCGCGCGCGAACGGCTACCTCAAGCGCTGGACGCGCGACATCGGCAGCCGCGTGGCCAAGGACGAGCTGCTCGCGGAGATCGACAGCCCCGAGATCGACCAGCAGCTGCACCAGGCGGTGGCCGCGCGCCAGCAGGCGGCCGCCAGCCTCGACCTCGCCACGAGCACGCGCAAGCGCTGGGAGGAGCTGCGCCGCACCGGCATGGTCGCGCAGCAGCAGCTCGACGAGCGCCAGAGCGCGGAGGCGCAGGCGCGCGCGAACCTGGCCGCCGCGGACGCGAACGTCGAGCGCCTGAAGCAGCTCGAGGGCTTCAAGCGCGTGGTGGCGCCCTTCCCCGGGGTCATCACGCGCCGCAACGTGGACGTGGGCGACCTCATCGACTCGGGCGGGACGCGCGCGCTGTTCGTGCTCACGCAGACCGACCCGCTGCGCGTCTACGTCGAGGTGCCGCAGTCGTACGCGCACCTCGTGAAGCCGGGCCAGAAGGTGACGGTCACGCAAACGGAGCTTCGCGGCCGCCGATTCGAGGGCACGGTGGCGCGCACCGCTGCCTCGCTCGACGCGGGCTCGCGCACCATGCAGGTCGAAGTCCAGCTGCCCAACCGCGACGGCGCGCTGATGCCCGGGGCCTATGTGCAGGTCGCCCTGCCGCTCGAGGCGAGCGGCGCTACCGTGATCTCGACCAATGCCCTGCTCTTCAGGAGCGAGGGGCTGCGCGTGGCGGCGGTCGACACCGCCGGGCGCGTGACGCTCCTGCCGGTGAAGGTCGGGCGCAACTTCGGGCCGAACGTGGAAGTGCTCGACGGCCTGAAGGGCGACGAGCGGCTGGTGATGAATCCGCAGGATTCGATGGCGGAAGGCGACGTGGTGACGGTGGTCAAGTAGCCGGGTCTATCTTCCCGTCCCTATTCGATCCAGCTTCGCCGCATAGAGCTCCCTGTCCCCGCGGCTGGTGCTGTTCTTCATCGCGATCTCCATGTGGCGCCGGGCCGGCTCCATTTCCTTCAGCGCGTAGTGCGCGGCCGCGAGCCAGAAGTGGAACTCGTGGTACTCGGCGTCGCGCTGGACTTCGCGCGTGAAGTATTCGCGCGCGGCCTTGTAGTCGCCCGCCTTCATCGCCTCGCGCCCCAGGTCGAAGAAGTGGAACGGCGGATGGG
>CAMPHL010000040.1 GCA_946885905.1 uncultured Pseudomonadota bacterium
CCGGCACCTGCCGCCGCCGCACGAACGCGCGTCGAGTCGCGGATCACGAGCCGCGGCTCGACCTTCACGTGGGCGGTGGGGACGTCGGTGCCGGAGATGGCGCGCAGCAGCATGCGCATGGCTTCCTCGCCCTGGTGCTCGCTGTGGATGTCGACGGTCGTGAGGGGTGGGCGGGTGAATCGCCCATAAGGGATGTTGTCGATGCCCACCAGCGAGACGTCCGCCGGGACGGAGATCCCGAGAGATTCGGCGGCGCCGAGGAACCCGACGGCCACCATGTCGTTGTAGCAGAAGACGGCATCGGGCTTGTCGCGCTTGAGGATCACTGCCGGGCAGATGCGCTCGCCTTCGGCCAGGGTCGGGGCGCGCACGTCGTGCCGCGTGAGCTTCAGGCCGTGGGCCTGGAGGCAGGCGGTGAGGCCGCGCGTGCGCTCCATGTCGGGGCGTGCCGGCGCGAACCCCACGTAGGCGATGTGCCGATGGCCCTGTTTGACCAGGAGCTCGCCCAGCATGTGGGCGGCCGCATAGGCGTCCACGGCGATGGAGGGGTGGCCCTTGGGAGCCGGCCGCCCGGAGAAGACCACCGGCTTGCCGTAGGCGAGCACGCGGGAGAGCTGCTCTTCCGGCCGGCGCGTGCTCACGATCATCCCGTCGACGCGCCGGCTCAGCGCCTCGAGCAGCTCGTCCTCGTGCGCCTGGCTCTCCTCGGTGTCCACGAAGAGGAGGTTGTAGCCATGCTCGAGGGCCACCCGGTTGGCGCCCTTCACCAGGTTGGTGAAGTGGGGGTTGCCGATGTCCAGGATGGCCACGCCGACGGTACCGGTGCGGCCCGTGATCATGCTGCGGGCGAGCGGGTTCGACTGGTACGAGAGCTCCTCGATCGCAGCGCGGATGCGGCGCTCGACCGCGGGCGTGAAACGCTGCGCCGCGTTGATGAACTTGGAGACCGTGGCGATCGAGACCCCCGCATGGGCGGCCACGTCGCGGATCGTGGGCTTCTTCTTCATCGCCATGCGAGCATGGGGCCGGGCGCGCGACCTTGACAAGGCTTGCGGGCGGCTCCCAGAATGGGGAAAACGTTTTCCACTTCCATGACTGTACCTTCAAAGTATGCGCGCGTGTTGCTTACCGGCGCCGCCGGGGGGCTCGGCAAGGTCCTGCGCAAGGGACTGAAGCCCTGCACCCAGGTGCTGCGGGTGTCCGACCGCGAGCCGCTCGGCGAGGCGCAGGACGCCGAAGAAGTGGTGCAGTGCGAGCTCGCCGACCGCGAAGCCGTGCGGCGCCTGGTCGAAGGATGCGACGCCATCTGCCACTTCGGCGGCGTCTCCGTCGAAGCGGCGTTCGATACCATAATGCAGGCCAACATCGTGGGCGTGTTCAACCTCTACGAGGCGGCGCGCCGGCAGGGCGTGAAGCGCATCGTGTACGCGAGCTCCAACCATGTGGTCGGCTACTACAAGCAGGGCCAGGTCATCGACGCCGATGCGCCGGTGCGCCCGGACGGGCTGTACGGCGTGAGCAAATGCTTCGGGGAAAACCTCTCGCGCTTCTATTTCGACCGCCACGGCATCGAGACCGTGTGCCTGCGCATCGGCTCGTCGTTCCCCGCGCCGAAGGACCGTCGCATGCTGTCGACGTACCTCAGCTACTCCGACCTGGTGGAGCTGGTGCGCTGCTCGCTCTTCGCGCCGAAGGTCGGGCACACCATCGCCTTCGGCGTTTCCGCCAACGCGCACACGTGGTGGGACAACTCCAGGGCCGCGCACCTCGGGTTCCGCGCGCGCGATTCCTCGGAGCCCGAGCGCGAGCGGGTGGAACGCACCGTGCCGGCGCTCGCGCCCGACGATCCGGCGCGCCTCTACCAGGGCGGGGCATTCGTGAACCTGGGTCCTTTCGAAGACTGACGCGATGACCGGGGTCGAGCGTCTCACCGATCCCGTCGATGCCGTGGGCGAGTCGCCGGTCTGGCGCCCAGCCGAAGGCGCGCTCTACTGGACCGACATCACCGCGCGGCGCATCCATCGGCTGCACCTCGAAACCGGCCGGCGCGACTCGTGGTCGCTGCCCGAGATGGCGGGATGCTTCGCTTTCGACCGCCGCGGCGGCCTCATCGCGGGCATGCAGAGCGGGATCTTCGCGATCGCGCTGCAGGCCGATGGCAGCGTGCAGGCGGCGCGACTCGCCGCGCCGGACTGGCCGTTCGAGTCGATGCGCTTCAACGACGGCCGCTGCGATCGCCAGGGCCGCTTCTGGGCGGGCACGATGCAGATGGACATTCCCGCCGCGCAGCCGGTCGGCGCGCTTTTCCGCTACGACGCGCGCGGCCTCTCGGGTCCGCACGAGCCGGGGCTGTTCACGCAGAACGGCCTTGCGTGGTCGCCGGAAGGCGATCGCATGTACCTGTCCGACTCGCATCCGCGTGCACGCACGGTGTGGGTCTTCGACTACGACCGTGACGCGGGGCTGCCGCGCAACCGGCGGGTGTTCGTCGACATGCGGGGCTGGAGCGGGCGCCCCGACGGCGCTGCGGTGGACGCCGACGGGTGCTACTGGATTTGCTCGAACGACGCCGGCGAGGTCGTCCGCCTTACTCCCGAAGCTGTCGTGGATCGCCGCATTGCGCTTCCCGTGCGCAAGCCCGCTATGTGCGCATTCGGCGGCGCCGATTACTCGACGTTGTTCGTGACCTCCATCCGGCCGCACTCCGCGGCCGACCAGGCTGCCCAGCCGCTCGCGGGGGCGGTGTTCGCGGTTTCGCCCGGTGTGAAAGGTTTGCCCGAGCCGGAGTTCGCCGGCTAGCACGCCCACCCGAAGAACCAAAAAAAAAAGGGGCAGGTTCGACCTGCCCCACAAGGCGCACGTGAATGTACGAGCAAGGACGGTGCCAGCTAATGCAACTCACGAATCATCAGGCACTTAGGACAGGGCGCCGGTAGTGGTTGCCGAGCCGGCCAAACGCACCGTCGTCGCCAGGCGACAAAAAAGGGCCGGGCTGGCCCTAAATCGTTGAATCGGTTGCCCATTTTCATGTCGTTGTAGAACGACGGCTACACACCGTGGCCGACCAGCTACGGCGCTATTTCTGCACCTCGTGCTTGAACACCGCGGCCTCGATGCCGTGGCGCTGCAGCAACTTGTAGAACTCGGTGCGATTGCGCCGCGCGAGGCGCGCAGCCTGGGTGACGCTACCCTTCGTGAGCTTCAGGATGCGCGTGAGGTAGTCGCGCTCGAAGCGCTTGCGTGCGTCCTCGAACGAGGTCATCTCGTGCATCTCGACCTGGATCGCCTGCTCGACGAAGGTCCGCGGGATGATCTCGGTGGGGCAGAGCGCGATCGACTGCTCGACCACGTTGTAGAGCTGGCGCACGTTGCCGGGCCACTTCGCCTTCACCAGGAGCTCGAGCGCCTCCGGCGAGAACGCGGCCTTGTCGCGGCCGTAGCGGGGCGCCAGCTTGGTGAGGAAGTGGTCGGCGAGCAGCGCGATGTCCTCGGGGCGCTCGTCGAGCGACGGGAGCTTGAGGGTTACCACGTTCAGGCGGTAGTACAGGTCCTCGCGGAAGGTGCCTGCTTCCTTCTCCCGCGCGAGGTCGCGATGGGTGGCCGAGATGATGCGCACGTCGATGGGAATCGCCCGCGTGGCGCCGATGGGGCGCACCTCGCGCGCCTCGATCACGCGCAGCAGCTTCACCTGCAGCGGCAGCGGCATGTCGCCGATCTCGTCGAGGAAGAGCGTGCCCTTGTCGGCGGCGATGAAGAGGCCCCGCTGGTCGGCGATGGCACCCGTGAAGGAGCCCTTGGTGTGCCCGAAGAGCTCGCTCTCCAGCAGCGTCTCGGGAATGGCGCCGCAATTGATCGCCACGAACGGCTGGTTGGCGCGCGGGCTCGCGCGGTGGATGGCGCGCGCGAGCAGCTCCTTGCCCGAGCCGCTCTCGCCCTGGATGAGCACGCTCGCATCGCCTGCGGCCACGCGTTGCGCCTTGGCGAGCAGGTCCTCCATGAGCGAGGAGCGGGTGACGATGTCCTCGCGCCAGAGCTGGCCCACGCCCGCCTGCATCGCGGCCGAGCCGCCGTGCAGCGTAAGCGCGCGCTCGACCTGCCGCAGCAGGTCGTCCGCGTCGTAGGGCTTGGTGAGGTACCCGAACACGCCGCGCTTCACCGCCCCGACGGCTTCGGGAATGGTGCCGTGCGCTGTGAGGATGATGACCGGCAGGCCCGGGTAGCTCGCCTGGATCTCGTGGAAGAGCGCCATGCCGTCCATGCCTTCCATGCGCAGGTCGGTGAGCACGAGGTCCGGCCGCGAGGCGGCGATCGAGGCGAGCGCGCGCTGTGCGCTGTCCACGGCCGTCACGCCGTACTGGTTCGCCTTCAGGCGGATGGAGAGCAGGCGCAGGAGGTCGGGATCGTCGTCGACGAGCAGGAGCGAGGCTTTACCTTGTCGGATCATCAGCGTGTCTGTACGGGTCTGTCGGAGAGGCTCTTTTCGAGCTCGGTCAGCGCGTCGATCTTCTGTTGCAGCTGGGCGGCTCGTTCCTGCAGGGCGTCGGCGCGTTGTTTTTGCGCCTCGTGGGCGCGGCGTTCGTCGCGCAGCCTGCTGCCGGCGGCCGCGACCCCCTCCTTGAGCCGCCGGCGCTCGGCTGCTTGGAGTAGCAAGAAGCTTGCCATGGCCCGGACGTCGTCGTCTCCCCCGCGCCGGCGGGCCACCGGCTCCATGAGGGCCGTGATCTCGGCCTCGTCCGCGGCTGGCGAGAGGGACAGCGCGATACCGAGTTTCACCACCTCGAGGTCCGTCCTTTGGCGCCGGACGGCCTCGCGCTGGCGCTGCGTCTCGGCCGCAAGCGGTTTGTCGGTGAGGTCGCGGATCCGCGCGAGGTAGGCCACGAGCTCTCCGCCCGGGGTGGCCAGCGCCACGCCGGTGCTGGCCAGTGGCGGTGGCTCCGCTTGCGAGTGCGAGGGCCGTTCCACGACCGCGGGTTCGAACGAGGGCAGCGCGTAGCAGCCGGCGAGCAGCGCGCAGGCCGCAAGCGCCAGCCTCATGCGCCGCGCCCGCTCATGCCGCCTCCTCCGCCTCGCGCTGCCGGCGTGGCAGGCGAATGCGGAAGTGCGCGCCCGGGCCTTCCAGGATCTCGATGCGCCCGCGGTGCAGCGTCACGTACTCCTTCACGATCGACAGGCCCAGGCCGCTGCCCTTCACCGCGGCGAGCGGCGGGTCGACGCCCTTGTAGAACGCCTCGAACACCTTTTCGCGCTCGTGCGGCGGGATGCCGGGTCCCTCGTCGGCGACCTCGAACACCGCATCGCCCGCGTCCTTGTACAGCCGGACGGAGATGAGGCCCCGCTCGGGCGAGTACTTGATCGCGTTGGAGAGCAGGTTGTCGAGCACCACGCGGATCTTGTCCTCGTCGCAATACGCGGCCACGTTGTCGGTGGCGAGCTCGATGCGGATGCCCCTCGAGACGATCGCGAGCTTGCGGTCCTCGATCACGCGGCGCACGAGGTCGCCCAGGGGGACGATCTTCGCGTCGAGGTAGGAGGTCTGCGCGTGCACGGCGCTGTAGTTGAGCAGCCCCTCGATCAGCTTCCTCAGCTCGATCGAGTTGTGCTGCAGGATGCGCGCGATCTCGCGCTGCTCGGCATTCAGGTTGCCGACTACGCCGGAGGAGAGCAGGTCGGAGCCCTCGCGCAAGGCCGTAAGAGGAGTCTTCAGCTCGTGCGAGATGTGCTGCAGGAAGCGCGTCTTCTGGGCTTCGAGCGCGACCAGCCGCTGGCGCAGCCAGTCGAGCTGCTCACCCAGGCGCACCAGGTCGCCGGGGCCCTCGATCTCGATCGGGCGCGCGAACTGCCCTTGCCCCAGCCCCTGGATGCCGGCGCTCACCTGGGAGATGGGTTTGGAGATCAGGTACGTGAACCACGCGATCAGTAGCACGGCGGTAGGGACGAGGGCGATCATCAGCCAGAACACGCTGTTGCGCGATTGGACCGCTTTGGCGCGAAGCTGTTCGATGCCCTGGTCGATAACATCGTCGCCGGCGGCGATCAGCCCCGCCGTGCGGTCCGTGAGGGAAGAAAACTCCCTTGCGAGGTAGGCGGAGAGGGCCGGCGTCGGCCCGCCCTTCTCCACGAAGTCATGGATGGAATCGACCTGCTGCCCGATCGCGTCGAGCTCCGCGCGCTGGTCCGGGGAGAGCACCATCCTCTGCAGCCGCCCGAAGATCTCGGCGTACGCGGCGTGATGCTTGTGGTAGGCATCGAGGAAGCTCTTCTCCCCGGCTACCGAGTACTGCCGCGCCGAGCGCTCGAGCGCACCCACGCGCGTGGCGAGCGCGCGCGTCGCCTGCGCGACCTTGATCGCCGAGTAGACGGTGTCTTCGGAAATGCCCGCCAGCCGCTCGAAGGCGAGCGCGTTGGAGAACAACGCGAACATCAGCGGTGCCACGACGATGGTGAAGCCGAGCACCAGGAGCGACAGGAACGAGCGGGATAGGAGAGCCGCATCGCGCCCTGATTATCCCTTAAAATCCTTCGAATCCATTGCTCGTGGCCTCGCCATGTACGAATCCGAAATTACGCGCTTCATCCGCGACCTGCAGGCGAGCAACCCGAACCTCGCCGAGCTGCAGCGCAAGAACCGCGCGACCTGGTGGGACAAGCCGCAGGACCTCGACCTCCAGCGCGAGCGCGCCGAGGCCGCCGTTGCGCAGCCGCCGTACGTGTATTTTCCGCTTCCTCACCCCGAGAAGGATGACGACCCGGATTCGGCGAAGAAACTCTCCACCCCGAACCGGGCACCCTAGCGCCGCCTCCGGCGGCCGAAGAGCGCCATGAGACTCGCGATGATCGGACTCGGGCGCATGGGCGCCAACATGGCGCGGCGCCTGCTCAAGGGCGGACACGAGCTGGACGTCTTCGATCCGGACTCCGCACCGCGCAAGGTCCTGGTCGAGCAGGGCGCGAAGGATGCCGAATCGCTCGCAACTCTCGTTGCCGCGATACCCAAGCCGCGGATCGTCTGGCTGATGGTTCCCGCGGGCCGGGTCACCGAGAGCACGCTCGCGGAGCTGGTCACGGTGCTCGAGCCCGGCGACACGGTCGTGGACGGCGGCAACTCCAACTACAAGGACACGCAACGCCGCGCGGCCGAGTTCGCATCCCGGGGCATCGCATACGTCGACTGCGGCACCAGCGGCGGCGTCTGGGGCCTCGAGAACGGCTACAGCCTGATGATCGGCGGCGATGCCGAGGCGGTCGAGCGACTGCGGCCCGTTTTCGAGACGCTGGCGCCGGCGGCGGACAAGGGCTGGGGACATGTCGGCCCGTCGGGAGCGGGCCATTTCGCCAAGATGATCCACAACGGCATCGAGTACGGCCTGATGCAGGCGTACGCGGAGGGCTTCTCGATCCTCGCGCACAAGGAGGATCTGGCGCTCGATCTGCTCCAGCTGGCCGAAATCTGGCGGCACGGGAGCGTCGTGCGCTCATGGCTGCTCGACCTCACTGCCGGCGCCCTGAAGGACAATCCCGCGATGTCGGGAATCGCGCCCCACGTCCCGGATTCGGGCGAGGGGCGCTGGACGGTCCAGGAAGCGATCGACCTCGACGTGCCCGCGCCGGTGATCACGCTGGCGCTGCTGCAGCGGCTGCGCTCGCGCGACGACGACTCGTACGCGGACCGCCTGCTGGCTGCCATGCGCCAGCAGTTCGGCGGGCACGCGGTCAAGAAGGCCTAGGCGCGCGGCGCAGTTCGAGCGCCAATTCGTCCACGATCTCTTCCACCGGGAGCGCGATCGAAAGGACGATCGGGTTCTCCTCCGGGCCGGGCGGCTCGAGCGCGTCGAACTGGCTCTGCAGCAGCGATTGCGGCATGTAATGACCGCTGCGGCCCGCGAGCCGCCCCGCCACCAGGTCGTAGGGACCGCAGAGATAAGCGAACCGCACGTCCGCCCTTCCGCCCGAGAGCCGCTCCCGATAGCGGCGCTTGAGCGCCGAGCACGCCACGACGCAGGGGCGTTCCCGCATGCGCTGTGAGTCGATCCATGCCGCGATGGCGTCGAGCCATGGGCGGCGGTCCTCGTCCGTGAGCGCGATGCCCGAGCGCATCTTCTCGATGTTGGCCGGCGAGTGGAAGGTGTCGGCCTCCGCGAGATCCCAGCCCAGCTTTTGGGCGAGGCGGGCAGCGACCGTCGACTTGCCGCTGCCCGAGACGCCCATCACGACGACCGCAGGCATCAGGTCTCGGGAAAGAGGTTCAGCACGCCGTCGAGGCCCACGTGGTCGAGCGCATGCGTGGCCTTCTTCTTCACGACCGGCTTCGCGTGATAGGCGATGCTGGTCCCGGCCTCGGCCATCATCGGCAAGTCGTTGGCGCCGTCGCCGATCGCCAGCACCTGTGATCGCTCGATGCCGAGCTCGCCCTTCAACCGCGCGACGTGGCCCGCCTTGCCCCTGGCGTCCACGAGTGCGCCCGTGGTCGTGCCCTTGAGCGCGCCGGCCTCCACGACCAGCACGTTCGAGTACGCGTAGTCGAGCTGCAGCTGCTCCCGCACGCGGTCGGTGAAATAGGTGAAGCCGCCCGAAACGAGCAGGGTCTTCACGCCCGCTTTCCGGGCGGCCGCGATGAGGCGCTCGGCGCCGGGATTGAAGCGTAGGCGCTCGTCGTAGACGCGCTCGAGCGTCGATTCGGGCAGCCCTTCGAGCGCGCGCACGCGGCGCCTGAGGCTCTCGGGCCAGTCGATCTCGCCGCGCATCGCGGCCGCCGTCACTGCCGCCACCTCGGCCTTGCGGCCAGCGAAGTCGGCGATCTCGTCGATGCACTCGATGCAGATGAGGGTCGAGTCCATGTCCATCGCGAGCAGGCGGAAATCCGCGAGCCGCGCGTTTTCGGCCACGAAGGCCCAGTCGAGCTTCGCTTCGCTGCAGTGCGCCGCCACGGCATCGCGAGACGAGGCCTGCGCCTGGGTGATGCGGAAGGCGTTGTCGGCGATGCGCTCGATCGCCCGTCCGCGCGCGATCGCGTGCAGCGCCTTCAGGTCGGGGGTCGATACTTCCTCGCCCTGGACGATCAGGTTCATCGAATGCAATGAGATGGTAGTTTCACGACCACTGTACCAGCGGTCGATCACGTGCGACTGGTACAACTGCGGATCCCCTCCGCCCCCGAATCGGCTACTGTAGTCGCATGAGCCTTTGTTCCGTCATCTCCGTCGAGGAATTCCAGGGCGACCCGCGCCGCCAGCAGATCGTGGACGAGATGCACGCCATGATGGGCGGCATCGTCGCGCATCCTTTCGGAGAGCATTGCCGCATGGGCCGCGGGCGCCTGCGGCGCGCCGAGATCGAGTCGGGCAAGCACCTCGAGTATCCGTGGGCGATCGTTCACGGCGACTTCAGGCCGGGAATGAAAGTCCTCGACGCCGGCTGCGGTCGGGGCCTGCTGCAGTACTACCTGGCCCGGAGAGGCTGCAAGGTCTCGGGCTGCGACATCGACGGCTTCCGCTCGCGCCGCCTCCTCAAGCTGCAGCGCCTGGCTGCGCGGCTGGGCCTCGCACCCGCGCCGGACCTCACCTCGCGCCTACGCCGCAACGGCCGCTTCTTCGGGGTCGACGTCGACTACCACATCGAGCCGATGCAGCGCCTCACCTGGCCCGACGCCACCTTCGACCGGGTGTGCTCGATCTCGGTCCTGGAGCACATCCAGCCCCCGGAGGAACAGAAGAAGGCCGTGCAGGAGCTCGCGCGGGTCCTCAAGCCCGGCGGCCTGCTCATCCTCACGCTCGATTATTCGGAGAAGCCCGGCAGCGGCAAGCTCGATGCGTTTTCGCCGCTAGACGTGCAGCGTCTCATCGGCTGGTCCGGCCTCGCTCCCGTGGACAAGCCCGTCTACGAAGCATCCGGGGGATGGGAGCGGTACATGGCCGGGTTCAGGAAATTCGTGCAGGTCCCGGATTTCGACTACAGCTTCTTCACCCTGGTCCTGGCCAAGTAACCGGCGCTTGCGGCATCAGGCGAGCCGTTTCAGGAACTGCCTCACCTCGCCGGCACGCTGCTTGAGGTCCTCGTGCTTCATCTCGATCTTCACGCGGTCGGGCCCGGGCAGTCGGTAGATGCGCGAGGACTGCACCAGCGACAGGATCTTCTTCGGCTCGACCGGCGGCTCCGGGATGAACTGCACCACGATGCCCGAGGGCGCGGCGTCGATCTTCTGCACGCCCAGCGGTGCGCCCAGGATGCGCAGCTTGTGGCACTCGAGCAGCACGCGCGTGGGGTCGGGCAAGGGGCCGAAGCGGTCGACCAGCTCCTCGGTCAGGCGCTCGAGCTCGTCCTCGGTCTCGCAGTTCGCCAGGCGCTTGTAGAGCACCAGCCGCTCGTGCACGTCGCCGCAGTAGCTCTCGGGGAGCAGCGCGGGAGCGTGCAGGTTCACCTCGGTGGCGACGTTGAGCGGCTGCGAAAGGTCCGGTTCCTTGCCGCGTTTCAAGCTCTTCACCGCGTGATCGAGCATCTCGGTGTAGAGCGTGAAGCCGATGTCGTGGATGCCGCCCGATTGCGACTCGCCCAGCACTTCGCCCGCGCCGCGGATCTCGAGGTCGTGCATGGCGA
>CAMPHL010000041.1 GCA_946885905.1 uncultured Pseudomonadota bacterium
GATGGGCGTTCCAGCGAGACCTTCACCATCGGCGCATGATCCGACCGAACCTCCACCGTCGCGCCCGCGGGGCCCGGCTCGACGGCGGCGTCGCAAAAGGCGGGCAGGTATATCGCGCTCAACCGGCGCGTATGGCTCACGAGAGGACGGGGTGGCGTCAACGGGGGCACGGGACTTCCTTTCTTGCCCCACGTTACAGGATTTCTCTGCCTCTGCTGAGTTAACGCACAGGCCCATATGGGGGCCTAGAGTGCGTAATCCTTTCCACGGTCGCCCCTTCCATCCCGGTGTCCCCCACAGCGAAATGCACGGCCTGCTCACGCGGCCCCCTTGGCGCCGAGGGACACCTCGACCTCTTCGTGCACAAGATGCTCGGCAACCGGATGCAATTCCACTGCCGCACCTGCTCGACCTTCTGGGATCGCATGACCATCGACGGGAGCTATCGATGGGGCCCGACCACGGTGGGGCTCGAGGCCCCGAACGTCCCGGGATCGGCGCCGGAGATCTACCGGCGGCGCTGAGCGCCGACCCGCGGTGCCGAAGGGGTGCCGGCCGGGGCGGCGCGTCGTGGGAAAATCGGCGCGTGAGATCCCGGCTGCCGCGCAACTTCTACGATCGCGACACCGTGATGGTCGCGCAGGACCTGCTGGGCAAGCATCTGGTGCATGTCGTGGCGGGCGTCGAGCGGGTCGGGCGCATCGTGGAGGTGGAGGCCTACCTGGGGCCCCACGACCTCGCCGCGCATTCCGCGCGCGGCCTCACGCCCCGCACGCGCGTGATGTTCGGCCCGCCCGGCCACGCCTACGTCTACTTCATCTACGGCATGCACTGGTGCGCGAACGTTGTGACGCAGGCCGAGGGCAAGGCCTCGGCCGTGCTCCTGCGCGCATTGGAGCCGGTGAAGAACATCGAGGGCCGCACCAACGGCCCGGCGCTGCTGTGCCGCGCCATGGGCCTCGACGGCCGCCACCAGGGCCACGACCTGCTGAGCGACGACCTCTTCATTCGCCGCGACCGCGACGAGGAGCCGCTGCGCATCGTGCGCCGCCCCCGCATCGGGGTCGACTACGCAGGCCGCCACTGGGCCCGGCGTTTGCTGCGCTACTACATCCGCGGCAATCCGTTCGTCTCCAGGAAGTAGAATCCCGCCATGAGACCGATCCCCCTGCTTGCCGCGCTCGCGCTCGCCGCCTGTGCCCACATGACACCTACCGCCCCGACCGCCACCGCAACGCCCGAGCTGCGCAAGGAGTTCGCGCCGTCGGGAACCCTCGTCGCCGGAGTGAACTTCGGCAATCCGGT
Source organism: uncultured Pseudomonadota bacterium (assembly GCA_946885905.1). The sequence goes on from CAMPHL010000041.1 coordinate 1,306, forward strand.
CATCGCGCAGAAGGATCCGGCAGGCGCGGATCCTCGCGGCGTGGGGCCGGAGCTCGCGCGCGTGCTCGAGCGCCGGATGGGGGTGCCCATCAAGTCCGTGGTCTACGACACGGCCGGCAAGATGGCCGATGCGGGCAGGCAGGGCGCATGGGACGTGGCCATGCTCGCGGTCGACCCGGCGCGCGCGCGGGACATCTCCTTCAGCGCGCCGTACGTGCTGATCGAGGGCACCTACATGGTCCGCGCCGACTCCCCGCTCAGGCGCGTCGAGGAGTTCGACCGCAAGGGCCTGCGCATCTCGGTCGCGCTCAAGTCGGCCTACGACCTCTACCTCACCCGCGAGATCAAGCAGGCCGAGCTGGTGCGGCTGGCCACGTCGCAGGCGGCGATCGAGGAATTCCTGGCGGGCAAGGTCGACGTCGTGGCCGGGGTGCGCCAACCGCTCAACGCCACCGCCGCCAGGGTCCCGGGGCTGCGCGTGATAGAGGGCTCGTACATGTCGATCGGCCAGGCTTCGGGCGTGCCCAAGGGGCGCCCGGCCGCCGCGAAGTACCTGCACGACTTCATCGAGGAGATGAAGGCGGCCGGCTTCGTCGAGCGCAGGCTGCGGGACAGCGGCGTGCACGACGCGAAGGTGGCCCCCGCCGCGCGCGCGCCTTGATCGTTTCGCCCGCCTCGTTCACGCCGCTCGTCGCCCGCGCCGAAGGCGCGGGCGTGCGCAACTTCGTCTTCCGCCATTACGACATCCTGGTACGGGCATCGGACGCGGCCCTGCCCGACGAAGCCGCCTTGGCGAGCCTCGCGCACGAGCCCTCCGCCGAGATCCCCGTGGGCCTTTGGGGCAAGGACTACTGCCGCGCGATCTGGGTGCCGAAGTCGGCGCAGGCGCCCGAAGGCTACGAGTTCAAGGGCCTGCGCACCCTGTGGACGCGCGCGGAAGACGACTTCCTCGCGGTCGCTGGCCGCGCGCTGCAGCTCGCCGAATGGGCGCGCACCCACCGCTTCTGCGGCAGCTGCGGCCGGTCCATGACGCTCGCCCCGGGCGAGCGCGCCATGAAATGTGCCTGCGGGCACACCGCCTACCCGCGCGTTTCGCCCGCGATGATGGTGCTGGTGAAGAAGGGCCCGGCGATCCTGCTCGCGCGCAACGTGGCGGTGCCCGCCGGAGGGCGCATGAGCGCGCTCGCAGGGTTCGTCGAGGCGGGCGAATCGATCGAGGACGCGATCCACCGCGAGGTGCGGGAAGAAGTGGGTGTCGAGGTGAAGGACCTGCGCTACTTCGGCAGCCAGCCCTGGCCGTTCCCGCACTCGCTCATGATCGCCTTCACCGCCGAGTACGCGGGCGGCGACATCCGCTGCGACCCTTCCGAGATCGCCGAGGCGCGCTGGTTCGGCCCCGGCGACCCGCTGCCCGAGCTCTCGCCCCGGCAATCGATCTCACGCGCGCTCATCGATGCGAACCTGCCGCCCTGAACGGGTCAGCGGCGCCGCTGACCGCGCGACCTTCCGATCTCCGCCAGCAGCGCCTCCAGCTCCACGGGCTTCGTCATGTGCATGTCGATGCCGGCGGCCTGGGCGCGAGCGCGATCCTCGTCCCGCCCGAAGCCGGTCACCGCGATGATGCGCGCTTCCCGCGTCGCGGAATCGCGGCGCAGCGCTCGCGCCACCTCGTAGCCGTTCATGTCCGGCAGGCCGATATCGAGCACGATCGCGTCGGGCTTGAACTGCCTCGCCGCCGCCACCACCGCGTGGCCCTCTGCGACGACCTTCGATTCGTGGCCCTTCGAGGTGAGGATCAGCCCGAGCGCTTTCGCGGAGTCCTCGTTGTCGTCGACGATGAGCACCCGGCGGTGTCCTTTTTTTTTCGCCGCCCGGGGCGGGCCCGCGCCCGGTGCCGAGGCAGACGGGGCCTCGGCCAGCGGCAGCCGCACGATGAACTCGCTGCCCAGCGCGTTGCCCGCGCTGTGCGCCTCGATGCTGCCGCCGTGCAGCTCCACCAGCCGTTTGGCGAGGGTAAGGCCCAGGCCCACGCCGGCACGCGCGCGATCCGGCGAACCCTCGCCCTGCACGAAGAGGTCGAAGATCCGCGGCAACAGGGCGGCTTCGATGCCCATCCCGTTGTCGCGCACGCGCACCGCGGCGAGCGGCGTGGGGCCCGCCTCCAGCTCGGCCGTGAGCCAGATGCGGCCCTGCGGCCGCGTGTACTTGGTCGCGTTCACGAGAAGGTTGCCGAAGACCTGCTCGAGGCGCATGGCGTCGGCGTCCACGTACAGGGGCTTGTCGGGAAGGGTCGCGCTCAGTGTCTGCGCCGCCTCGCTGCGCACGGGCTTGGTCACCTCGATCACCCGACGCAGCACCTCCACAAGGTCGAGCACCGCGGGCTGCAGTCGGATCTTTCCGTAGGTGATGCGCGAGATGTCGAGCAGGTCGTCGATCATGCGCGACATGTTCGTGGTCTGGCGGTCGATCATGCCGCGTGCCTGCTCGAGCGCGCGCGCATCGCACGTCCCGACGAGCAGGCCCGAGGCGTTGTGTACCGCCGAGAGCGGGTTGCGCAGCTCGTGCGCGAGCAGCGCCAGGAACTCGTTCTTGCCGCGGTCGAGCTCGACCAGCGCCTGCTCGGCCTGCGCCATGTCGGTGATGTCGAGCGCTGCGCCCACGTAGCCCTCGAGCTCGCCGTTGGGAAGCCGGCGCGGGTTGGCGATGTGCTTCATCCACCGGTAGGCGCCGTCGGCGTGGCGCAGCCGCGCGCGCATCGAGAACGGTTCTCCCCGCGCGACCGCCTCGCCGTAGCGCTCGGCGTACGCCTCGCGCTCCTCGGGGTGCACGAACGCGGGCGGGCCCAGGCGGCGGATCTCCGGCTCCCGCTCGCCCACGAACTCCTCGAAGGCGTGGTTCACGAAGCGGCAGCCGTCGCGGTCGGTGAGCCAGATGAGCACGGGCGCGCTGTCGGCGAGCGCCTCGAAGCGCTGCTCGCTCTCGCGCAGCGAAAGCTCGGCGCGCTTGAGCTTGTCGATGTCCACCAGCAGGATCACCACGCCCTCGATGCCCCTGGCGGCGGTGCGGTACGGGCGCACCCGCAGCGAGTACCAGCGCCCGGCGCGGTCCTGGACCTCGGATTCGTGCGGCGTCACGGTCTCGATCACCTCGGCGATGATCGCCTCGAGGTCGGGCCGGTCGATGCTCAACTTCAGGTCGGAGAGCGGCCGGCCGATGTCGGCCTGGATCAGGTTGAGCAGCTTCTCGGCCGGCGGCGTGAAGCGCCGGATGCGAAGGTCCGATCCCAGCATCACGATCGCCATGTTGACGCTGGAGAGCAAATTGTTGAGGTCGTTGTTGCTTTCCGTGATCTCGACGTTGCGCCGCTGCAGCTCGTCGTTGACCGTGGCGAGCTCCTCGTTGGAGCTCTGGAGCTCCTCCTTCGAGGTCTCGAGCTCCTCGTTGATGCTCTGCAGCTCCTCGTTGGAGGACTGCAGCTCCTCGTTGGCGCTCTGCAGCTCCTCGTTGGCGGCCTCCTGCTGCTCGATCACCGACTGCAGGTACTCGCGCATCGCCGAGAGCTCCTGCGACAGGCGCGTGATCTCGTTGCGGCTCTCGGCATCGTGGCCGGCCGGCTTGTGCCGGGACGCCGCCTGCATCCGGGCCACCATGTCGCGCGCCCTTTCCTCGGCCCGGGCCGAGGGCTCCTCGAAGAGCACTACGTAGCCCCCGTTGCCATGAGCGCCGCGCAGGGGGATGGCGGTGAGGTCGACCTCGCGCCAGCCGCCGTTGGAGCGCACGCGCAGGCCCTCCTCGCGCACGGTCGCGCCCTCCCTCCTGGCGCGGCTGAGCGCCCCGCGAGCCGCCACCATCAGGCCCTCGCGCAGCATCTTGAGGAACGAGAGCGTCGCGCGCCCCGGCGCGGGCGAGAGGTAGGGGCCCGTATCGCCGTGGAACTGGATCACTTCCAGCTCCTCGTTGAGGAATACGCCCGGCGGCGCATAGCGCGAGAGCAACAGGCGCTCGGCTTCACGCTGGGCATCCGGGCCGAACTCGCGCGGCGGGGCGACCGGCCCCTTGAGCGCGGTAGCGCCCGCGATGCCCGAGCGCCCCGTGGGCGTGGGCAGGGCCAGTTGCGCGGCCCGCTTCGCGGCTTTCCGCAGGTAGATCTTGTTCTTCGCGTCGACCAGCTCGAAGAGGTCGCGATAGGTGCCGATGGTCTCGGAGCCGCCCAGCCAGAGGTAGCCGTCGGGGCGCAGCGCGTAGTGCAGCAGCGGGATGAGGCGGTGCTGCAGCGTAGGCTCGAGGTAGATCAGCATGTTGCGGCAGGTCACCAGGTCGAGCCGCGAGAAGGGCGGGTCGGACAGGGCGTTCTGGCGCGCGAACACCACCATCTCGCGGATCGCCTTGGCGACGCGGTAGCCGCCGTCGGCCTCCTCGAAGAAGCGCCGCAGCCGGGTCGGGGCCACGTCCTGCGCGATCGCCTTCGAGAACACGCCCTTGCGCGCCCTGTCGATGCTCGCGCCGTTCACGTCGGTGGCGAAGACCTGCATCGGCACGCGCCGGGCGGCACCGTCGGCGTACTCGACGTAGGCCATGGCGATGGAGTAGGCCTCCTCCCCGGTCGAGCAGCCCAGGACCCACACGCGCAGCGAGTCGTGTCGGTTGCGCCCTTCGGTGAGCCTGGGGAAGACCGTCGCCTTGAGCGTGTCGTAGGCCGCGGGGTTGCGGAAGAAGCTGGTGACGTTGATGAGCACGTCCTGGTAGAGCGCGCTCACCTCCTCGGCATGCGCCTGGACGTACGCGGCGTAATCGGAAAGGTTCTCGAGCTTGTGCAGCACCATGCGGCGTGTGACGCGCCGGTGCAGGGTGTTGCGCTTGTAGCTGGAGAAATCGACACCGGTGCCCTCGCGCAACATCTCGAGGATGCGCGTGAACGCGGGATCGGGCGTCGCAGCGGCATCGGACCCGCTCGGCGCGATGTGGGGATGCCGGGCGATGCGCGCCAGCTCGCGGGCGATCTCCCCGGGAGGAAGCACGTAGTCGACCGCGCCCGAGGCGATCGCGCTGCTCGGCATGCCCTCCTGCTCCGCCGTAGTGTCCTGCGCGAAGGTGATGCCGCCGGCCGCCTTGATCTCCTCCAGCCCCAGCGTGCCGTCGTTGGCGGTGCCCGAGAGCACCACGCCGATCGCCTTGTGGCCGTGACCCTCGGCGAGCGAGCGCATGAAGTGATCGACCGGCCGCGCGTGGCCCGGCGCTTCCGTGCGTGGCTCGAGCCGCAGGACCCCGATACCCCAGGCGAGGTTCCTGTTCGGCGGGAGCACGTACACGTGGTTCGGCTCGGTCGCGGTGTCCTGGGTGAGCTCGCTTACCGGCATGCTCGTCGCGCGCCCGAGGATTCCGGCGAGCATGCTCTTGTGCGCGGGCGAAAGGTGCTGGATGACCACGAAGGCCATGCCGGTGTCGGGCGGCAGGGCATGCAGGAGCGCGCTGGTGGCCTCGATGCCGCCGGCGGACGCACCGACCGCGACGACGGGAAAGGGCAGGTCCTGCCCGGGGGCGCCGGTATCGCCGGGGGAAGCCTTTACCGAGCGGCCTGCGGCCTTGCGGCGTCCACGACTCGGCGCGGCAGGACCTTTTTTCCGTTGCGGCATGAGGTTTCGGCTCTCCGAAGGGCAACCACATTGTGCGCCGAAACCCGCTCCCGCCCGCGGTGTCTGAATCCGATGAGCAGCCCGAGAATCGTGGTCGCCGGAGCCTCGGCGGGGGGCGTGGTGGCCCTGCAGGCACTGGCCTCGCAGCTCGGGCCCGACTTTCCCGCGCCCTTGCTCGTGGTCCAGCACATCGGCAAGCACACGAGCATCCTGCCCGACTTGCTGGTGCGCAGGGCCGGCACTCCGGCCTCCCATGCCGCGGAAGGCGACGAGCCCCGAGCCGGCCATATCCACGTGGCGCCGCCCGATCGCCACATGTTCCTGAAGGACGGGCGCATCAGCCTGTCCCACGGCCCCAGGGAGAACCACGCGCGGCCCGCGATCGACCCGTTGTTCCGTTCCGCGGCGGCCGAGTACGGCACGGGCGTGATCGGCGTGCTCCTCACCGGGCACCTCGACGATGGCACGGCGGGGCTGCAGGCGATCAAGGCGCGTGGCGGGATCGCCGTGGTCCAGCATCCTTCCGACGCGGAGTCGCCCTCGATGCCGGCGAGCGCGATGCGATACGTCGAGGTCGACCACGCCGTGCCGCTGCAGGAAATGGGTGCGCTGCTGCACCGCCTGGTCGCCGCTCCCGCGCCGCCGCCGGCCGCCGGGATCGGCGCGAGCCTCACCCACGAGATCGACCTCGTGCTCAATCGCGGCGATCCGCTCGAGCACCTTGGCGCCATCGGCCGGCCCTCGACCTTCGTGTGCCCCGATTGCAGCGGCGCCCTGTGGGAGATCGCCGGGTCGCAGCCGCGCCGCTATCGCTGCCACACCGGCCACGGCTTCACGCTGCGCAGCCTCCAGCACGCGCAGGCGGAGGGCGCCGACGAGGCGTTGTGGAGCGCGTTTCGCGCGCTGCAGGAGAAGGAGATCCTGCTGCGTTCGCTCGCATCCGCGGAGGCGGCGGCGCAAGTCGATTCGGCCCACTGGTTGCGGGAGGCCGACCAGGTGTCGCGGCACGCCGAGGCGCTGCGCCGGCTCATCGAGCGCGTGCCCACGTCGCCCGAATGAGCGTCGGCCGATGGATCGCTCCTAGCGCCGTACGCGGTTCCAGGCGAGGATCGCACCGCCCGCGAGGGCGGCCAGCAGCACCAGGACGTTGCCGACGATGAAGACGCGATTGCCGACCATCGCGCTGTACACGATGAAGAGCAGCGTGGCGCTCACCTGGCCCACGAAGAACCATTTGCTGATGCCGTGCTTCACCCGATCGCGCCACTCCTTCCACGCCTGGCCCACCAGCGTGCAGAAAAGCACGCCGACCGCCGCCCAGCCGACCCATTCGGAGCCATCCATGGAGCTTTCGAGCCGAAATGCGCACGAGCCGTTCCTCGTGAACGCGCGCAACGCGCGCGAGTCCCAGTGTTGTTTCCCCTGGAGATGAACGCGATGAAGAATGTCCTGCTGGCAGCCGCGCTCGCCGTCGCGGGCGTGGCGCATGCCGACTACAAGGTGGAGATGAAGTCGATCGACGCCAAGGGCGCCGGCAAGTCGCTCGGGACGGTGACGATTTCGGCCAATCCCGGTGGCGGCGTGGTGTTGAAGCCTGCGCTCAAGGGCCTTCCCCCCGGCGACCACGGATTCCACGTGCACGAGAAGGGCGACTGCGGCCCGAAGGCGAAGGACGGCAAGCCCACCGCGGGCGAAGCCGCGGGTCCGCATTGGGATCCCGACAAGGCCGGGAAGCACGCCGGGCCCTCGGGCAAGGGACATCGCGGCGACCTGCCCGCGCTCGCCGTCTCGCCCGGCGGCGCCGCGGGCACGCCCATCACGGCGACGCGCATCAAGCTCGAGGAGCTCGCGGGCAAGTCGCTCATGATCCACGCCGGAGGCGACACCTACGGCGAACCGCCCGCGAGCGGCGGCGGCGGCGAGCGCATAGCCTGCGGCGTCATCAAGTAGGAAACCTCAGCCGCCGCGACCGAGCAGGTTCAGGAACTCGCGCCGCGTCTTCGGTCCGTAGGTGAGGTAACTCGGGTCGGGACGCTCGGCGCGGTATTCGACGCGATCGAGGGCGACGCGGTCCTTCGTGTGCTTCTCCAGCACGTCGCCGGGAATCGAATAGACCTTGAGCGCATTCAACCCGAAGACCTTGGCGCGCAGCTGCGGCGTGATCTCCGGGTACCCGTGCCTCGCGCGCAGGTCGGGTGAAATCTGGAACGTCCGGAAGGCCTGGATCTGGTCCTGCGGCGATCCGTACCAGACCGAATCCGTGCCCCAGAGCACGTTGGACTCGCCGCAGTGCTTGAGGAGCTTGCCCAGCGCGTGCGCGGCCGAGTCGGGATCGCGCATGAGGAAGCGCCATGTCGAGCCCAGCTCGGCGTACACGTTGGAGCCCGGCTTCACGCCATTGGCGAGCAGGCTGGTCACCAGGGCGTCGATGCCGTCGGTCTTGCTCTCGTCGTAGGGCCCTTCCTTCTGCCCCGCGACGTAGCCCGAGTGGTAGATGAGCCAGTTGATGTCCGGGAAGCGCTTCGCCGCGCGCCCTACGTCGACGCACGTCGAGTGCTCGTAGGACTTGGGCCCGAAGGCGAGGCCCTTGTGCACCGCGATGTTGCGGATGCCCAGCTTGCGCGCCTTCTCGACCATCTTCACCCCGGGCTCGTCGTCGAGATAGAAGCCAGGCGCGCCGCCGGGTCCCCATTGCGTGTACGTCTTCCAGGCGGAGATCCGGTACTTCGCCGCCAGCTCGTCCATGCCCTCCAGGTCCCCGGCCTGGTTCGGATTCACGCGGCCGTGGATGAGAAGGCGGTGCGTTCCCTGGAGGCGCTCGACGATGCGCGCCGTCTCGGCCGCTTCCTCGATCCTGAGCGGCTCGCCTTCGCGGGTCGAGGGGACGAACGAGAGCACCATGAGGTCGGTGTCCGAGTCCATGAAGACGTCCTTCACGAACTGGTCGGGGCCCACGCAGCGCAGGTAGTCGAAGCGGTTCGGTCCCCGGTGCGGCGCGCACGCTTCGCGATCGGTCGCGAAGGACAGCGGCTTCGCCTTCTCCGGCAGGCGCTCGAGCCACGCCCCATGCGGGTTCACGAAGTGTCCCTGCACGTCGAAAATGAACTCGTTGCCGTCCACCGACGAGCGCGCGGCGTGCAAGTCCAGCGCGGCTTCCTTCGGGATGTCGTAGTACCCGCCGCGCCGGCCCTGGCTCGCATAGGCGGCATTGAAGCCGAGGAGCGTGGAGGCCACGCCGCAGGCCGATACGAGGAAAGAACGGCGGTCGAGCCCGAGGCGCCTCGCGTTCGCGGTGGCCGCTTCGAGCGCCGCCAGGTTCGCCCGGCGGTGGATCTCCTCCAGGGGGATGGGCGCGAATTCCCCGTTGCTGGTCGAGTCGAGCTTCACGGGCAGCCGCGTGCCTGCCGGATCGTTGTCGCGCGTTTCCATGGCGCCTCCTCAAGGAACGGAGCCGCCACTGTACCTGCGCCACGCCGCCGATGAGCGGTGCAAGGCTGTGGTGCGACAAGGGGCGCACGGGCCCCGCGACGATCACCGGCCCGCGGGCGGCTTCCGGGGATGGGGATCGTCACGCCGCGCCGCCATCGCGTCGCTGGCAGC
>CAMPHL010000042.1 GCA_946885905.1 uncultured Pseudomonadota bacterium
GAGTGGAAATCGCACCACGAGCAACTCATGGCCCTGCTGGAATTCGAGCGGGAGCATTCGCTCGCGCAGGGCGCCGCGCGCCCGTAGGTCAGGCCCGGTTCTTCTGGCTTGCCACCGAGCCCGGGGCCTTGGCATCGCGCTGCAGAAGCTCGTACTTCGCCCGCAGCTCGTCGGTCGACTCGGCGTGCATCTCGTCCAGGGGAATGCAATCCACCGGGCAGACCTCGCGGCATTGGGGCTGGTCGAAGTGGCCCACGCACTCGGTGCAGCGGCGCCAGTCGATCACGTAGACCTCGGGGCCCATGGAAATCGCCGAGTTGGGGCACTCGGGCTCGCAAACGTCGCAGTTGATGCACTGGTCGGTGATCTTGAGCGCCATGGCTATTGCGCCGCTTTCCCCGTCTTGGCCTTCATGCGTTCGGCCGTCAGCGGATGCACGAACGCGGAAATGTCGCCTCCGAGCACCGCGATCTCCCGCACGATGGTGGCCGACAGGAACAGGTACTTGTCCGAGGGCGTGAGGAAAAGGGTTTCGACGCCGGGCGCGAGCCGCCGGTTCATGCCCGCGAGCTGGAATTCGTACTCGAAATCCGATACGGCCCTGAGGCCCCGCAGGATCACGCCCGCCTGCTGTTCACGCACGAACTCGGAGAGCAGGCCGCTGAATCCCAGCACCTGCACGTTCGCATAGGGCGAGAGCACTTCGCGCGCGAGCGACACGCGCTCGTCGAGCGAGAAGAAAGGCCGCTTGGCCTGGCTGTGCGCCACGCCGACCACGATGTTGTCGAACAGGCGCGAGGCGCGCTGGATGAGGTCCTCGTGCCCGTTGGTGATCGGGTCGAACGTGCCAGGGTATACGGCGCGAATGGTCATGGCATGGAGAGCTCGTAAAGGGCATAGCGTACCGCCCCGGCGCGGTCCTCGCGCAGCACGCGCCACGGCGGCGGGAGGGCGAGCGGCTGCGACGACTCGGCGTAAACGCGCGCGCCGGGCACCAGGCGCCGCGGCAATGCCGCGAGCGCCGCTTGGGCGAGGCCGGACCCATATGGCGGATCGACGAAGGCGACCTCGAATCGCTCCTCGCCACGCGAAAGCCACGCGAGCGCCTCGGCATTGACGACCTCTACGCCCTCGGCACCCAGCTCGCGCGCCGAGTCGCGCAGCGCCGCGGCGACTTTCCTGTCGCTCTCCACCATCACCACGCGGCGCGCACCGCGCGAGAGCGCCTCGAAACCGAGGGCCCCGCTGCCGGCGAACAGGTCCAGGCATGAAAGGCCGTCCAGCCGCTGGCCGAGCCAGTTGAACAAGGTCTCGCGGACGCGGTCGGGAGTGGGTCGAAGCTGCGCGGCGGCCGGGAAGCGCACGATGCGGCTGCGCCACTTGCCGGCGATGATGCGGACGCGATTGCGGCCGCTGGTACGCGGGGTCATCGTCGCGGGGATCATATCGTAAAATGTCGGGTTCCCTATGCAATCCCTCAAGGCACTGCTGCGCAAGGACCTCGAGCTCACGCGCTCGCGATGGTCCAAGGCGCTCGGGGCGCTGCGCGGCCGCCCCACCATCGACGAATCGCTCTACGAAGAGCTCGAGGAGCAGCTGCTCCAGGCCGACGTCGGCACCGCGGCGACCACGGAGCTCGTGAAGCGCCTGCGCCAGGCGCAGCGCGACAAGAAGATCGCCACGGGCGATGCGCTCGCCGAGGAGCTGAAGGCGGTGCTCACCGGCCTGCTCGCCCCGCTCGAGAAGCCCTTTCCCGAGCGCCTGCCCAAGCCCTTCGTGATCCTGCTCGCGGGGGTGAACGGCGCGGGCAAGACCACGACCATCGCCAAGCTCACGAAGCTCTTCCAGTCGCAGGGCAAGTCGGTGCTGCTCGCGGCGGGCGACACCTTTCGCGCGGCGGCCGTGGAGCAACTGGCCGAGTGGGGCCGTCGCCACCACGTGACGGTCGTCGCGCAGGAGAAGGGCGATTCCGCGGCGGTGATCTTCGACGCCATGCAATCGGCGCGCGCGAAGGGGATCGATGTCGTGCTCGCGGACACGGCGGGGCGCCTCCCGACCCAGCTTCACCTCATGGACGAGATCAAGAAGGTGAGGCGCGTGATGGCGAAGGCCGATGCCGCCGCGCCGCACGAGACGCTGCTGGTCGTCGACGCCAATACCGGCCAGAACGCGGTGAAGCAGGTGAAGGCATTCGACGATGCGCTTGGCCTCACGGGCCTGGTCCTCACGAAGCTTGACGGCACCGCGAAGGGCGGCGCAGTCGCGGCCATCGCGCGCGAGCATCCGGTTCCGATCCGGTTCATCGGCATCGGCGAGAAAGCCTCCGACCTGCGCCCGTTCGTCGCGCGCGACTTCGTCGACGCACTGTTCGCGTGATCCGGTTCTCGTCGGTCGCGAAGCGCTATCCCGGCGGCCAGGAAGCGCTGCGCGGCGTCTCGCTGGAGATTTCCCCCGGGGAGATGGTGGCCGTCACCGGCCATTCCGGCGCAGGCAAATCGACGCTGCTCAAGCTCGCCGCCGGGATCGAGCGTCCCACTTCGGGCACGGTCGTGGTCCATGGCCAGAACCTGGGCGCCCTCGGCGAGACCGCACTCGCGGTGCTGCGCCGTCGCATCGGCTTCGTATTCCAGGACCACAAGCTGCTGGCCGACCGGAATTGCTTCGAGAACGTGGCGCTTCCGCTGCGCATTGCCGGTTTGAGCCGCGAGGAGACGGGGAAGCGCGTTCGCGCCTCCCTGGACAAGGTGGGCCTGCTCGCCCGGGAGCGCGCCTTGCCGGTCGCGCTCTCTGGCGGCGAACAGCAGCGGCTATGCATCGCGCGCGCGATCGTGAACCGGCCGATGCTGCTGGTGGCGGACGAGCCGACGGGCAACCTCGACGCCGACTATGCCCGCGCGATCGTGGAGCTCTTCAGCTCGTTCCACCGCTTGGGCGTCACGGTGCTGATGTCGACCCATGACGAAGCGAGCCTTTCGGCCCTGGACTGCCGCCGGGTCGCGCTTTCCTCGGGGACCGTCGCATGAGCGCATGGATGCGCCTGCACGCAAACGCCCTGGCAGACGCCGTGGGACGCCTCGTGCGCCAGCCGCTGGCCTCGGGCGTGGCCATCGTGGTGCTCGCGATCGCGATCGCCCTTCCGGTGATCGCAGGCGTCGCCCTGCGCTCGCTCGGCGCCGCCGCCGCAGGACTCGACGCGGAACCCCACGTGAACGTCTACCTCGGCCTTGCCGCAACCGACGAGGACGTGCGTCGCGTGCAGGCCGCATTGCGCGGACACCCCGCTGCCGCGGGGGTGCGCTTCGTCTCGCGAGAGCAGGCCCTCGCCGAGCTCAAGGCCACCACGCACCTCGCCGAGGTCCTGGCCGCCCTGCAGGGCAATCCGCTGCCGCACGCCTTCACCGTTCGCGTGAAGACGACCGAGCCCGACCGCATCGCGGCGCTGCGGGGGGAGTGGTCGAAGCTTCCGCAGGTCGAGCAGGTCCAGGCCGATTTCGAGTGGTCGCGCAGGCTGGCGGCCTGGACCGGCTTCGCACGCCGGGCGCTTGGGTTGGGGTGGGTGATCCTCGGCGCAGCCGTGGCATTCATCGTCGGCCACCTCATCCGGCTCCAGGTGGTGACGCGCCGCCAGGAGATCGAGGTAAGCCAGCTCATCGGGGCGACCGCAGCGGACGTGCGCCGGCCGTTCCTTTACCACGGCCTTCTCCAGGGGTTGCTCGCTGGGGCGGCGGCCGTAGCCTTCTCCGTCGGGCTCGCGTTCTGGGCGGCCTCCGAGCTGCAAGCGCTTACCAACTCATATGCCTTTGAGTTCAAAGTAGTATTTCCCGAGTTTCTGGAATGGCTGGGCGTGCTGTTTGCCGCAGCCGCCTTGGGACTCGCCGGTGCGTGGATTGCGGTCGGGCGGGAATTGCAACGGTTCGCCGGTCGCTGACCGGGAACCTCTTACTCCTTTAGCACTCCAAATGGCAGAGTGCTAAAATCACGGTTCACAGAAGGAGGATTAGCCCGAGATGACCAGCATGACCCTTCCGGCCACCCTTCCGCCGATCTCCAGCATCGAGTCGTACGTCGCGGCCGTGAACGCCATTCCCATGCTCACGCAGGAACGCGAGACCGCGCTGGGACGCCGCCTCAAGGAAGGCAACGACCTCACCGCCGCGCGGGACCTGGTCCTGTCGCACCTGCGCCTGGTGGTGTCGGTCGCGCGCAACTACATGGGCTACGGCCTGGCGCAAGCCGACCTCATCCAGGAAGGCAACATCGGCCTGATGAAGGCGGTGAAGCGCTTCGATCCCGAGCGCGGGGTGCGCCTCGCCTCGTTCGCGATCCACTGGATCAAGGCCGAGATCCACGAATACATCCTGCGCAACTGGCGGATGGTGAAGATCGCCACCACCAAGGCGCAGCGCAAGCTCTTCTTCAACCTGCGCAGCATGAAGCCGGGCTTCGCGGCGCTCACGCCCTCGGAGGTCACCCAGGTCGCCGAAACCCTGAACGTCAAGGAAAGCGACGTCGTCGAAATGGAACAGCGCCTCCAGGGCGGCGACATTTCGCTCGAGCCGACGGCCGACGACGGCGAGGAAGCCGTATCGCCGATCGCATACCTCGCCGCCGACACGGCGGAAGGCCCCGCGGAGGTCTTCGAGCGCCGCCAATCCGAAGCATTCCGCACGCAAGGGCTCTCCCACGCGATCGGGAGCCTCGACGAGCGCAGCCGCCGGATCATCGAGGCGCGCTGGCTGAACGAGGCGCAGCCGCGCACGTTGCACGAGCTCGCCGACGAGTTCGGCGTGTCGGCCGAGCGCATCCGCCAGATCGAGGCGAAGGCGCTGCAAAAAATGAAAAAGACGATGGGCGCGCTGGCCTGAAAGCCCGGTGTCCGAAAAAAAGCCGGCTAGCTCCTGGCCGGCTTTTTTCATTCGGTTCTCCTGGACCGTCAGCTATTCAGCAGGAACCGCAGGTCCGAAGCGATCGACGCGCTTGGCAGATTGGGAGGCAGCAGCAGGCGCAACCTTCCCTCGCGATCGAACACGAAGTGCTGGGCGGAGTGATCGACGGTGTAGGTATCGGGCGTCTTCCCGGGCCGCTCGTTGGCATAGACGTGCAGGCCCTTCGTGACGGCGGCGGTCTGCGCCTCGTCGCCCCGAAGGCCGATGAACGCGGGGTGGAAGGCCGGCACGTACTGGCGCAGCACCTCCGCGGTGTCGCGCTTCGGGTCGAGCGTCACGAACAGGACCTGCACTTCGCGGCCGCGATCGCCCAGTTCCCTCACGGTTCTCGCCATGTCCGCAAGCGCGGTGGGGCAGACATCGGGGCAGTGCGTGAAGCCCACCACGACAACGACCACCTTGCCCCGGAAATCGGCCAGGGAGCGGGGCTTGCCGTCGTGATCGGTGAGCAGCAGGGGACTGCCCATCGGGCCGCCGGTCACGTCGATGCCGTTGAACGGACCCTTGGCGGGCGCGAAGAGCTTGTCGCAACCGCCCACAAGCCCCAGCGACGCGGCGGCGAGCGCCACGACGAGCCGCCGACGCAGGTTCACCCGGCCAGCAGCGGCAAGTAGTGATCCACCATGAGCGCCGCGAAGATCATGGCGAGGAAGAAGATCGAGTAGGCGAAGGTGCGGCGGGCGATCGCGTGGCTGTACTTTCGCCAGATGGAAACGGCCAGGGCGAGGAAAACGGCGTCGAGGACGACGGTGGCGCCGAGGTAGAAGTAGCCCGCCATGCCGCTCGCGAACGGCAGCAGCGTCGTGGCCACCATGAGCAGCGTGTAGAGCAGCAGGTGCAGCCGCGTGAAGGCCTCGCCATGGGTGACCGGCAGCATCGGCACGCCGGCCTTGGCGTATTCGTCCCTGCGGTAGAGCGCGAGCGCCCAGAAGTGCGGCGGCGTCCACGCGAAGATGATGAGGAAGAGCAGCAGCGGCTGGTAGGTCACGTCACCCGCGATTGCGGCCCAGCCGAGCACCGGAGGCATCGCCCCCGAGGCGCCGCCGATCACGATGTTCTGCGGCGTGGCGGGCTTCAGCACCACCGTGTAGATGATGGCGTAGCCCACGAAGGTCGCGAGCGTGAGCCACATCGTGAGCGGGTTCACCGCGTGCCAGAGGATCGCCAGGCCCAGCCCGCCGACCGCGCCCGAAAGCAGCAGCACCTGGCCGCTGGAGATGGTTCCGGCGACCGTGGGGCGCCAGCGGGTGCGCGCCATGGTGGCGTCGATGCGTTGCTCGACCAGGCAGTTGAATGCCGCCGCCGCGCCGGCCACGAGCGCGATGCCTGTCGTTGCCGTCGCGAGGAGTTGGATGCCCGGCAGCGTGGGAGCCGCGAGCAGCATGCCGATCACCGCCGTGAAGACGATGAGCGAAACCACACGCGGCTTGGTGAGGTGCCAGAACTGCACCCAGACGGCGGGTTGCGATTGGACGGTTGCGTTCATGGGAGCCCGTAATTTTACCGCAGGCGGGCGCCTCAGCCGATCTGCGAGGCCTTGAGCAGGCGCTGCATGTCGCCCAGCATCCGCTTGCGATCCGCCCCCGCGGGCCAGCGCATCATCACGTTGCCCCGTGGGTCGACGAGGTAGATGTGCGCCCGGTCGTTTCCCGCCCCCGGAGGCAGGGTGAGACCGGTGGGCGTGAGCGCAACACGGGTTCCCTCGAACTCGGCCGGCACCTGCGGTTCCCGGGTGCGCACGTCGTCGACTACGAAAACCCGCTCGACGCGAGGGGCATTTCGTCCCAGCGCAAGGCGCACCTGCCGGATCGCCTCGAGCTTTTCGCGGCACGTCATCGGACACTCGCCCGAGTCGGAAACCACCATCACCCACTTCCCCGCGAGATTCCCGAACGAGAACTCCCCACCTCCGAGGGCGCCCAGCCGTTGCGCCGTGACGCGGGCCGGCGGAAGCAGCAGCTCGCCGTAGTTGCCGGTCGGTTTGGCCTCGATGACGTTGTAGGCCACGATCGACGCCACGATCGGGGCGGCGAAGAGTGCTGCGATCGCGACCAGCTTGGCGCGCGGGCTCACCTCGGATCCCGCTTGAGGTTCAGGGCCAGCCAGAGCGCGAACGCGGTCGCGGCGAGCGCGAACCACGTGAAGGCGTATTCGATGTGCTTCGCTACCCCGGCGTCGGGTTTCTCGCTGACGGCGGCCAACCCCTGCGGCGGGGAGTCCAGCAGCACCACGACCGGGGCGACCGCGAGGCCGCTCGCCGACGCGAAGCGCTCGATCGAGAGGTTCTGCCACACGTCGCCCATGACGGTCTGCGGCGAGAGCTCGAGGTAGCGCGCAGGCGGCCGCGTGGCGACCCCGGCAACCTCCACACGGCCAGCCGGCACCGCCACGGCGGGAGCCCGGGGATACTCGGCCGTGCGCGCGATCCAGCCACGGTTCACCAGCAGCACCCCGGGCCCGGGTGCCAGCTCGAGCGGCGTGATCACGTGGAAACCCGCGCGCCCCTCGCGGATCTGGTTGTCCACATAGAACTGCCGCGCAGCCAGCCAGCGGCCTGCGGCGCGCACCCGCCGGTAGAGCAGCGGTTGGGGGTCGCGCCCGGCCGCGGTGAGGGTGAGCGGGTTATCATTCATGCGCGACTCGAGCAGCGCCTGGCGCTCGCGCTTCTCCTGCGCGCGGTTCAACTGCCAGTTCCCCAGCCACAGCGTGAGCGCGATCAAGACCGCCGCCGCCGCCGTGGCCGCAAGACCGGGCTCGAAGGAAAGCCTGCCGATGCGAATCCTCATCATCATCCTGCTCATCGCCGTCCTGGCCAGCCTCTTCTCGGGCCTGTACTTCGTCTACAGGGACAAGAGCGGGGGCAACCGTGCGGTGATCTCGCTCACCATTCGCGTCGCCCTCTCGATCCTGGTGTTCCTGATCCTCATCGGATCGTATTACTTCGGCTGGATTCCCGAGCGCGGGCTCTAGAAAAGGAAAGCCGCACCGAAGTGCGGCTTTCCGATTGCTGGCTTTCCGGCGCCCGGCGAGCCGCTACACCCAGTACACGAACACGAAGAGCAGCAGCCAGACGACGTCTACGAAGTGCCAGTACCACGACACCGCCTCGAACCCGAAGTGGTGGTCGGGCTTGAAATGTCCCGCCACGCAGCGGAAGAGGATCACGATCAGCATCGTGACGCCCAGGGTCACGTGGAAGCCGTGGAAGCCCGTGAGCATGAAGAAGGTCGAGCCGAACACGCCCGTCGTGAGCTTGAGGTTCAGATCCGAGTAGGCGTGCGAATACTCGTAGGCCTGCAGGAACAGGAAGATCAGGCCCAGCATGATGGTGAGGAACAGGCCGAAGATGAGGTTGTTGCGGTCGCCCTTCTTGAGCGCCCAGTGCGCCCAGGTGACCGTGACGCCCGAGGAGAGCAGCAGCAACGTGTTGATCGCCGGGATGCCGGCCGCGCCCATGGGGGAGAACTCCGGCGGGCGATAGGGGCCCGCCGAGGGCCAGTGGGCCGCGAAGTCGGGCCACAGGAGCTTGTTGTCCAGGTCGCCCAGCCAGGGCAGGGAGTACACCCGGGCGTAGAAGAGCGCGCCGAAGAAAGCGGCGAAGAACATGACCTCCGAGAAGATGAACCAGCTCATCGCCCAGCGGAAGGACATGTCGACCTGCTTGTTGAACAGGCCCCCTTCGCTCTCGCGGATCACGGTGCCGAACCACCCGAACAGCATGTACACCAGCGTGAAGAACCCCACCCCGAAGGGGATCCAGCCGGCCCCGTAGCTGTTCATGAGCAGGACGCCGCCCACCGCGATGAAGAAGAGCGCGAGCGAGCCGACGACCGGCCAGTGCGAGGGGGGTGCGAAGTAATAGCCTGTAGTCTGGGTATTGGCCACGGTCTGGTTCCCTTGTTGTAGCTTGTCTCTAACGCGTAACGAACTGCACGATGCCGAATAGCGCGAGCACGAACACCGCCGCGCTCACGAGCCCGGCGGCGATCACGGCCTGGGGCGAGAGCTTCTGCGTGTCCGATTCGTAGTCGGACTTGCGCCGGATGCCGAGGAAGCCCCAGAGGACTGCGCGGAAAGCACGGATCACGATGCCGCCTTCTCGAAGAACGTGTACGAGAGCGAGACCGTCGAGAGCTCCGCCGGAGCGTCCGCGCGAACGCGGAAGGTGACCGGCATCTCGCGCGACTCGCCGGCGGCGAGCGTCTGGTCGCTGAAGCAGAAGCACTCCTGCTTCTCGATGTAGCGGCTGGCAACGGCGGGGGCGGTGTTCATCACCGCGTGGGCGGTGACTGGCCGCGCAAGCGTGTTCATCACGCGGTAGCGCACCGTCTTGAGCTCGCCCGGGTGCAGCCTCACCACGGGTTCGACGGCTTCGAAGCGCCACGGCAGGCCCGCGCTCGAGGCGAGGAGCTCCACGGTCACGGTGCGGTCCATGACCACCTGCGTGTTGGACGGGGCGACGGCGCGCGTCTGGGTGATGCCGATCGCTTCGCAGATCTGCCGGTACATGGGCACCAGCGCGAAGGCGAAGCCCAGCATGCCCAGCGCGATGACCAGGAGCTTGCCCATCATCCGGCGGTTGCGCAGCTGGAGGTCGGCCGCGGTGTCCATGTCAGCGCGCGAAGTACTTGAGGATTACGACCAGGTAGATCGCGAGCGCCATCGCGGCCAGCACCACGCCGGTCACGATCGCGCCCTTCTTCTGCTTGTCCACCATGCGGTCGTCAGCCCCTCGTCCGTTACTTGATGACCGGCACGGTCTCGAAGGTGTGGTACGGCGCGGGGCTCGGCAGGTGCGTCCACTCGAGCGAGTCCGCGCCCTCCCACTGCTTCTGCTCGGCCTTGGCGCCCCCGCGGATCGACGAAATCACGATGTACAGGAAGAACACCTGCGACAGGCCGAAGATGAAGGCCCCGACGGTCGAGATCGCGTTCCACTCGTGGAACTGGAGCGCGTAGTCCGGGATGCGCCGCGGCATGCCCGCGAGCCCCAGGAAGTGCTGCGGGAAGAACGCGACGTTGAAGCCGATCATCGACAGCCAGAAGTGCAGCTTGCCCAGGGCCTCGTTGTACATGCGCCCGGTCCACTTGGGCAGCCAGAAGTACACCGCGCCGAAGATCGCGAACAGCGCGCCCGACACCAGCACGTAGTGGAAGTGCGCCACCACGTAGTAGGTGTTGTGCAGCGTGATGTCCACTGGCGCGATCGCGAGCACCAGGCCCGAGAAGCCGCCGATGGTGAAGAGGAACAGGAAGCCGATCGCGAACAGCATCGGCGTCTCGAAGGTCATCGAGCCGCGCCACATGGTCGAGATCCAGTTGAAGATCTTCACGCCGGTCGGGACCGCGATGACCATCGTCGCGTACATGAAGAAAAGGTTGCACGCCGCCGGCATGCCAACGGTGAACATTTGGTGGCACCAGCCGATG
>CAMPHL010000043.1 GCA_946885905.1 uncultured Pseudomonadota bacterium
TCGCGCCCCCCCAACACCCCCACACCCCCCCCACCGGGCCCCGCGCGGCCCGGAGAAGAAAGTCGCCGTCGATTTCGGCGACCGCAAGGTCGACCTCGAGGTGCCCGATTCGGCCGTCGTGGCCGAGTTCACGGACCCCGGGCTGCTCGACGATCCGGCGGCCGAAGTCGACAAGGTTCTGGCCAACCCGCTGGGCATGCCCCCGCTCGCGGAGATGGCGAGGCCCGGAATGCGCGTGGCGATCGGCTTCGACGACATCACGCGCCCGGGCACGCCGGCCCGGCTGATCCTGCCGAAGGTGGTCGAGGTCCTGAACAGGTCGGGCGTCCACGACCGCGACATCGTCTTCATCAGCGCCACCAGCAACCACCGCAAGGACACGCGCTCGGAGCTCGCCAACCACCTGGGGCCGGCGATCTTCAACCGCTTCCAGCCGCTGGGAAACATCCGCAACCACGATTGCGACGATCCCGCGGGCCTCGTCTTCCACGGCATCACCGACAGCGGCCGCTACGTCGAGCACAACCGCACGTTCCTCGAGGCCGACCTGCAGGTCTACCAGGGCAACGTGTCCGCCCAGGCATGGAAGGGATACACCGGCACCGGGGTGGTGATCGGGCTCGCCTCGACCAGGAGCATCGCCTCGCACCACAGCTTGGCCACCGTGCCGGATCCGGAGAAGAAGAAGGAGCACCGGAAGGCGGCGGGCACGAAGCTGCCCGGGATGAAGCCCGAGATGACCGCGGTGCTCGAGAAGGCTACCGGCAAGAAGACCTTCTACGTGAACGCCGTGAGCGCAATGGGCGGCAAGCCCATCGGCATTTTCGCGGGGCATGCGGGCGAGGCGACGCCGCCGGCCTGGGAGCTCGCGGGACGCTCGTTCACGCGCGAGGTCCCCCAAGCCGACGTGCTCGTCGTGGGCCTGGGCGCGGCCTACTCGTATGGCTCGTCGGAGAACGCGCTCATCGCCGCCGTGGGGGCGCTCGTGCCCCCACGCTACAGCCCGGAGCAGCCGGTGCTGCGCGAGGGCGGCGTGGTGATCGCGCTCTCGCCCACGAGCGGATGGATCGACCCCGACCGCTATCCCTCGTACCAGCGCCTCATCGACGTGTACGACAGGCACCACGACATCCGCGCGCTGGTCGACTACGAGGAGATCTTCCACGGCGACCCGGTGCTCATGCAGAAATACCGCCACGGCTTCGGCTACCCGGCGCTGCACGCCTTCTGGATCTTCTACGAGTTCGAGTACGCGTTGAAGCGCGCCGGCGCCGTGATCATGGCGGGCACGCGCAATCCGGGCGTGTTCCGCAGGCTCGGCTTGCAGACCGCGCCCGACTTCGACGAGGCATGGAAGGCTGCGCGCCGCTACGTGGGCGACAACCCGACGACCGTCGTGGCGCCGACTTTCTGGTCGCGGCCGCGCATCAAGTTCTCCGTGAAAGGGTAGGCTTGGGCTCATGACCACCCTGGCGCGTATCCACCTCGATCCCATCGGCGGGATCGCCGGCGACATGTTCGTCGCGGCGATGTGCGACGCCTTCCCCGAGCGCGTGGCGGGGCTGATGGCCGAGCTCCAAAAGATCACCCCCTACCCTGGAAGGCAGGGCGAGGGTCCCGGCATCGACGTCCTGCGCCACTCGGACGGCGTCCTCCACGGCCGCCGCTTCCACGTCGAGGAGCCGCCCGCCGAAATCCACGCGCGGACGCATCACCACGGCGACGGCCACGCGCACGACCACCTGCACGTGCCGCACCGCGAGATCCGCGCGAACCTGCTCACGGCGGGATTGGATCCGGCCACCCTCAAGCACGCGCTCGCCCTCTTCGAGCTGCTGGCGCAAGCCGAGGGAGACGTGCACGGGATCGGGCCCGACGACGTCGCCTTCCACGAAGTCGGCGCCTGGGACTCGATCGCGGATTTCGTGGCCGCCGCATATCTCATCGCCGCGGCGGGCCCGCGCTCGTGGAGCGTGGGCCCGCTGCCGCTCGGCGGCGGACGCGTCAAATCCGCCCACGGCGTCCTGGCCGTGCCGGCGCCGGCCACGACCTGGCTGCTCGAAGGCCTCGACGTGATCGACGACGGCGTGCCCGGCGAGCGCGTGACCCCGACGGGCGCGACCATCGTGCGATATCTCTGCGGAAATGCGCGTCACTCCGGTTCGGCAAGCTCCCCCGGCTCGACTCGTCATCCCGGCGAAGGCCGCGGCCCAATCACCATCGTGGCCAACGGCCACGGTTTCGGCACCATGAAGCTGCCGGGCATCCCGAACGTGCTGCGGGTGCTGGCCTTCGCCGATTCACCCGCCCTTCCCCCGCCGCTCGACGAGGAAATCGCCACGCTCCAGTTCGAGATCGACGACCAGTCGGCCGAGGATCTCGCCGTGGCCCTCGACCGATTGCGCGCAACGCCGGGCGTCCTCGACACGAGCCAGGCCCCGGTGGTCGGCAAGAAGGGACGGCTCGCCACCCACGTCCAGGTGCTTGCGAGGCTGGAGGCAGCCGACGCGGTCGCCGACCAATGCCTCGCGCAGACGACCACGCTCGGCGTTCGCATCGCGCGCGTCCTGCGCCGCGTGGCACCCAGGGCGTCGGTGGAAACGGCCGATGGCGTGCGCGTGAAGCTTGCCTCGCGTCCCTCGGGCGAGATGACGGCGAAGGCCGAGATGGACGACATCGCCCGGGTGCCCGGCGGCAGGGTGCAGCGGCAGCAAGCCCGCAAGCGTGCGCAAGACCAAGCCCTCGGATCGGCAAGCCATGACGACCGCAAGCGCGATTGAGTCGCTCGAGGCCGTGCTGCGCGGCATGGGCCGCGTCGCGGTCGCCGTGAGCGGGGGAATCGACAGCCTCACGCTCGCCACGATCGCGGCTCGCACGCTCGGCAAGAGCGCGCAAATGTTCCACTCGATGACGGCGTCGGTCCCGCGGGAGGCGACGGCGCGCACGCGGGCGCTCGCCGACGAGCTGGGTTGGGGCCTCACGGTCATCGACGCGAAGGAATTTTCCCGCAGCGAGTACGTGTCCAACCCCGTGAATCGCTGCTTCTACTGCAAGGAATCGTTGTACGCGGAAATCGCGCGCCACACCGACGCCCAGGTCGTCTCGGGCGCGAACACCGACGACCTTGGCGAATACCGGCCCGGCCTCGAGGCCGCCAGCGCGGCCGGCGCGCGCCATCCGTTCGTGGAAGCCGGGATCGACAAGGCCACCATTCGCGCGATCGCCCGCGAGATCGGCCTTGGCGACCTTGCCTGGATTCCCGCCTCGCCCTGCCTTTCCAGCCGCGTCGAAACGGGAATCCGGGTCGAGGCGCCCATGCTTCGCCGCATCGAGTCGGCCGAGGCGGCGGTGCGGCCGTTCGTGCCCGCGAACGCCGCGGTGCGCTGCCGGGTGCGCGCCGGCGGCATCGTGATCGAGATCGACGAAGAGGTGCTGGAATCGCTCGACGAGGGCCGCAGGAGGCTCATTACCGCGCAAGTGGCGAAGACGTTCGGCAGGAACCCGACGCTTGCCCCGTACCGTGTGGGCAGCGCGTTCCTAGTGAACTTTCCACCCGCCCCGTCCCAAGGGAGGGGGGAGTGATCGAGCACGGCATCCAGCTCGACCACCTGCGCGAGGCACGCCTCGGTTTCGACGAAGCCGTGTACAGCGCCGGCAAGACGGTCGCGCAGCTCGATGCGCTCATCGGCAACGCCCTCGAGATGCGCGCGCGGCGCCTCTTCACGCGCCTGGCGCAGGAAAAATTCGCCGCCCTCGCCCGCGAACACCGCGACGCGCTCGACTACGACCCGGTTTCGCGCACCGCCTTCGCGGGCGACGAGCGGCGGGCCTGCGGCGAAGCGCGCGTGGCCGTCATCACCGGCGGAAGCTCGGACGTGGGCGCGAGCCGCGAAGCGGCGCGCACGCTCGAGTACCACGGCCAGTCGAGCGTCCACATGCCGGACATCGGGGTGGCCGGGCTCTGGCGGCTGCTCGCGCGCATGGAGGAGTTGAAACGCATGCGCGTGGTGATCGTCGCAGCCGGGATGGAGGGCGCGCTGCCGAGCGTGGTCGCGGGCCTCGTTCCCGGCGCCGTGATCGCCCTGCCGACCTCGGTGGGCTACGGCGTTTCCGAGGGCGGGCATGCGGCCCTCACCTCGGCGCTCGCCAGCTGCGCGCCCGGGCTCGTCACCGTCAACATCGACAACGGCTACGGCGCCGCCTGCGCGGCGCTGCGGATGCTGCGCGCCGCCTGACAATCGAAGAGGATTCTCCAATGCTTCCCCTCACCGGAATCCGCGTGATCGAATTCTGCAACGTGGCCGCGGGGCCCTTTTGCGCGATGCTGCTCGCCGACATGGGCGCCGACGTGGTCAAGGTCGAGAACCCGCAGGGCGGCGACTCGATGCGGCAATGGCCTCCGCTCACCGCCGGCTACAGCGAGAACTTCGCCTCGCTCAACCGCAACAAGCGCTCGGTCACCCTCGACCTCAAGAACCCGGCCGACCGCGAGCGCGCGCGCAACCTGATCCTGGGCGCCGACGTGGTGCTCGAGAACAACCGCCCCGGCGTGATGGATCGCCTCGGACTGGGCTACCGGTCGTTCGCCGCTGAAAAGCCGTCGCTCGTGTACTGCTCCATCTCGGCCTTCGGCCAGGAAGGCCCGCGCGCCGGGGAAGGCGGCTTCGACCTCACCATGCAGGCGATGGCGGGGGTCATGAGCGTCACGGGCGAACCCGACGGCGCGCCGGTGAAATGCGGCGTGCCTTTGTCCGACTTCTGCGCCGGCCTCTATGGCGCGTATGCCATCGCGGCGGTGCTGCGCCGGGTGCAGCAAGGCGGTGCCGGCGAGCACATCGACGTTTCGATGCTCGGGACGTCGCTCGCGGTGGCGGCGCTGCAGACGAGCGAGTACTTCGGCAGCGGGCGCGACCCGGCGAAGCTCGGCTCCGCGCACCCGCGCAACGCCCCCTACCAGGCGTTCAAGGCGAAGGACGGCTACTTCGCGATGGCGGCTGGCAACGACAGCCTCTGGAAAGCGGCATGCGACGTGGTCGGCATGCCCGGGCTCGTGCAGGATCCGCGCTTCGGTTCGACCACGCTGCGCGCGAAGCACCAGAAGGAGTTGAAGGCCATCCTCGAGGAGCAGTTCGGGAAGCACACCGCCGCGGAGATGCTCGGGAGGTTCCGCGCGGCCGGCGTGCCGTGCGCGCCGATCAACACGTATTCGCAGGCCCTGGAAGACGAGCAGGTGCGCCACATGCAGTGGGTGCAGGAAATCGCCTTGCCCACCGGCGCCGGGACGCGCACGTTCGCGTCCCCCCTGCGCTTCACCGGCAAGGGCTTCCCGATCCGGCGCGGCCCGCCCGCGCTGGGCGAGCACAACGACGAGGTCTTCCAGGACGCCAAGGCGGCCGAATGAGCGCCGGCGCCGCGGTGGCAACGAACGCGCCGGAGATCGTCGCGCAGCGACGCGGGACGACGCTCGAGGTGACGCTGGACCGGCCCGGCAAGATGAACGCGTTCTCGGCTTCACTCGTCGATGCGCTGTTGGCGGCGGTCAGCGCCGCGTACGGCGACGGCACGCGACTGCTCGTGCTGCGCGGCAACGGCAGGAATTTCAGCGCCGGCTTCGACATGGCGGGCGTCGACCGGCAATCCGAAGGCGACCTGCTGCTGCGCTTCGTCCGCATCGAGCAGCTCCTGCAGGCCGTCCACCACGCGCCGTTCGAGACGCTCGTGCTCGCCCACGGCAGGAATTTCGGCGCGGGCGTCGATCTCGTCGGCGCCTGCTCCCGCCGCATCGCCACGCCCGATGCCACCTTCCGCATGCCGGGCCTCAAGTTCGGCCTCGCCCTCGGCACCCACCGCTTCGCGCTCCAGGTCGGCGGCGATGTCGCACGCGACATCCTCGCGGAGTCGAAGACCTTCGGCGCCGAGGAAGGGCGGCGAATCGGATTCCTGACCGGGATTGCCGAGAAGGGTGAATGGCCGAAGGTCATCGAACGCATGGTGGCCGCAGCCGAGGCCCTTCCGCCCGACTCGCACGCCCGGCTCGTCGCCGCGACCCGCACCGATACGCGCGATGCAGACCTCGCCGAGCTCGTGCGCTCGGCCGCCGCGCCGGGGATCCGGCAGCGCATCGCCGCGTACCTGGCCGAATCGGCCGGGAACGCCGCCACCCCGGGCGCCGCGGGCGCCGTTTCGAAGGAATAGACATGCCCCCCAAGATCCTTTCCCTCGAAGAGATGGTCGGCCGCGTGCCCGATGGCGCCTCGCTCGCGCTGGGCGGCAGCTTCCTGCATCGGGGCCCCTTCGCGTTCGTGCGCGAGCTGATCCGGCAGGGCAAGCGCGAGCTCGAGATCATGAAGCAGTCGCCCGGCTACGACATCGACATCCTCTGCCGCGCGGGCTGCGTGAAGAAGGCGCGCGCCGGAATCGTCGCGATGGAAGGCAACTTCGGGCTCGCGCCCTGGTATCGGCGCGCGGTGGAGCAGAAGCAGATCGTGCTGGAGGAGCACGCCTGCGCCACGCTCACTGCCGGAATGCGCGCCGCCGCGTTCGGGGTGCCCTTCCAGCCCGTGGGCGGCGTGCACGGCTCGGACCTGGCGGCGCTCAACAAGTGGGTCTCGATCAAGGATCCCTATGGCTCGGGCGAGGAGGTCTGGGTGATCCCCGCGATCCGGCCCGACATCGCGGTGATCCACGCGAACGAGGTGAACGAGCTGGGCGACACGCGCATCTACGGAACCTTCAACTGGGACCGGATCATGACGCGCGCCGCGAAGCAGGTGTTCGTGGTCGCCGAGTCGTTGGAGAGCATCGAGAGCTTCCAGGAGCAGCCGGAGCTCACGCTCGTGCCCGGATTCATGGTGCAGGCCGCCTGCGTGGTGCCGCACGGCGCATGGCCGGGCTCGTGCTGGCCGCTCTACGAAGTGGACTACCCCGCGGTGGAGGCGTACATGGACACCGCCGGCTCGCTCGATGCGCACATGGCGGCCGCTCCCGAGGTCAACGAGGGCGCGTATGCCTAGCTGGTCGCCCTTCTCCTACATCGTCACCAACCTCGCGCGCTTCATCCGGCCGGACGAAGTGACCTTCAGCGGGGTGAACTCGACCCCGCCCATGCTTGCCTGCCTGCTCGCCAAGCGCGCCTACGACTTCGAGTTCACCTACATCAACGTGGCGGGTGGCGTGCAGCCGACGCCCTCGAAGATCCCGATCTCGAGCTCCGACCCGGTGCTGTCGGAAGGCTCGACGGCGATCTTCGCCAACGAGGACTTCTACGACCTGTGCACGCGCGGGGGTATGGACCTGTGCTTCCTCGGAGCCGCGCAGGTGGACGGCATGGGACGCACGAACGTTTCCGCCATCGGCGACTGGCATAACCCGAAGGTCCGCCTGCCCGGCGGCGGCGGCGGCGCGGTGATGCTGCCCACGGCCCGGCGCGCGGTCACCTGGCGCACGGAGCACTCGAAGCGGACGATGGTGGAGAAGCTCGATTTCGTGACCGCCGCGGGCGGCATGCACGGGGTAGTGACCCCGATCGCCGTGTTCGTGAAGAAGGGCGGCAGGCTCACGCTCCAGTCGTGGCACCCGGAGTCTTCGCTCGAGGAGGTGCGCTCGCGCACCGGCTTCGCCTTCGAAGCCGACGGCGCGGCCGCAACCGCGCCCCCCACGGCCCGCGAGATCGAGGCGCTGCGCTCGCTCGACCCGCAGGGCCGGTTCGAGCGCGACGCCTAGAACCGGGGCCAGGTACGGGACAGGTACTTGTGCCAGGTCTCTCCTAGGCGCGCCTAGGAGAGACCTGGCACAAGTACCTGTCCCGTACCTGGCCCCGGTTCTGGCTTTACAGCAAGTCGACGAGCTTCAGCCGCTGCACCTTGCCCGAAGGGCCGCGAGGCAGCTCGGCGACGAAGTGGATCGCCTTGGGGGCCTTGAACTTGCCGAGGTGGGTGGCGCAGAACTCGCGCAGCTCGTCTGCCGTGCAGTCATGTCCTTCGCGCCGGATCACGCAGGCCACCACTTCCTGCCCATAGTGCTTGTCGGGCATGCCCACCGCGGCGGCGTCGAGGACCGCGGGATGCTTGAGCAGCACCTCGTCGATCTCGCGCGGGGCGATGTTCTCCCCGCCCTTGATGATCAGCTCCTTGATGCGGCCGGTGATGTAGAAGAAGCCGTCGGAATCGCGCACGCCGACGTCGCCGCTGCGCAACCAGCCGCCGGGGAAGAACGCGGCCTCGGTAGCTGCAGGATTCTTGTAGTAGCCCGGCGTCACCTGCGGCCCGCGGATCACGACCTCGCCCGGCTCACCGTCGGGCTTGTCCACGCCCTTCTCGTCCACGATCCTCGCCTCGCAGCCCGAGGGCCGTCCCACCGCGCCCACCTTGCGCAACTCCGGCTCGTAGGCGTTCGAAAACGCAGGCGCCACCGTTTCCGTGAGCCCCATCGTCTCGATCACGCCGATGCCGAACTTGCGCTGGAACGCGAGCAGGTGCTCCGGCGGCAACGGCGCCGAGGCGCTGCGGCAAAACCGGATGCGCGCGATCGACTCGCGCGCAGGCGCCGGGCCCTCGAGGAGGAAGCTCACGATCGTCGGGACGACGTTGATCCAGGTGCACTCGTGCCGGATCGCCATGTCCCAGAACTTCTTCGCCGAGAACTTCGGCGGCATCACGAGCGAACCTCCGTGCGCGAGCGGAGCCAGCATCGTCACCGCGAAGGCATTGATGTGGTAGAGCGGCAGGATCGCAGCCACGCGATCCGAAGGACCGAGCCGGTGCTCGGCGCTGATCGTCCGCGCGTTGGCCGCGAGGTTGGCCTGCGTGAGGATCACGCCCTTCGGCTTGCCGGTCGTGCCCGAGGTGTACATGAGCAGTGCCAGCGAGTCCGGCTGCGGACCGACTGCCGCCGCCCCCTCGTCGCCCTCGTCCGGCAGCGCCGCCGCATCGGGATCGACCTCGATCACGGCGATGGGCCGCTCCATTCCGGCCACCAGCTCGCGCACCTTCGAAGCCCATTCGGGCGAGACGAAGACGAGCGCGCAATCCGAGTGATCGAGAACGTAGCGCATCTGCTCGGGGCCGGACATCAGATTGACGGGATTCACGCAGTAGCCGCCGTACATCGCGCCCAGGAGGATGCGCAGCGTGGCGAGGCCGTTGGGCATGACCAGCGACACGTGCGTGCCGGGCTGGAGCCCGTGACGCGCGAGATACGCAGCGATGCGGCGGCAGGAAAGCTGCAGCTCGGCGAAGCTCAGCGTGCGGCCGGTTTCCGCGGCGATGAAGTACGTGGCGTCGGGCCGGGCCGCGGCTTGCGCTTCGACCAGGGAGCGGATGGTGTTCAAGGATCCTCCCCCTGCCCCCTCTCGAGGCGGGGCGACTTCATTTGCCCCAACGCTGGAAGTACTCCTTCAGCAGCTCCTCCACGCTCGGCACTTTCTCGGCGATCTCGGTCACGACGCGCGTCACGTTCATGTACTGGCGCACGTTCAGGTTGTCGGAGAAGTTGTTGTCGCCCCAGGTGCCGCAGCCCATCGAAAGCGAAACCGGCAGCGAATTGGAGAAGCTGCCGCCGTTGGCGACCACGTGCACCTGGTTCACGATCACTCGCGCCACGGGCAGGTGCAGGCCGAGCTCCAGCGCGCGCTCGGGGCGCTTCGAGTGCAGCGACACCGAGTGCCCCGCGCCCTGGAACTCGTAGATCCGGGCGACCATATCCATGGCCGCCTCGAAGTCGGGAACGCGGTAGACCGTGAGGACCGGCGAGAGCTTTTCGCCCGAGAAGCGGTGCGCGGGCCCGGTGCCGGTCTCGGAAACGAGCAATGCGCGCGCCCTGGCCGCCGCGGGCTCCGAGAGCCCGGCGCGCTGCGCGATCGCCGCGACCGATTGGCCGATGACCGCCGGCGAGAGCTTGCCTTCCGGCCACATCGTGGACTCGAGCCGCTCGCGATCCTCGCCCTTCACCTCGACGCAGCCTTCCTGCGCGAGCGCCGCGATCATCCGGTCCGCGATCGCCTCGACCAGCACGAGGCTGTTCTCGGACGAGCAGCTGGTGGCGTTGTCGAAGGTCTTGGAGAGCACGACCTTCCTCGCCGCGTCCTCGACGTCGGCGGTCTCGTCGATGATCGAGGCCACGTTGCCCGCGCCCACGCCGAAGGCGGGCGTACCCGAGGCATACGCCGCGCGGACGTTGGCCTGCGAACCGGTTGCCACCACCAGGTCGCACTGCCGCATGAGCTCGCCCGTCGTTTCCTTGGTCACGGGCGGCGGCAGCATCTGCACCAGGTCGCGGGGAGCGCCGATCCGGTCGAATTCGGCATGCACG
>CAMPHL010000044.1 GCA_946885905.1 uncultured Pseudomonadota bacterium
CCCCTCGCGGCCGCGGTCACGTCCTCCTTGGTGCTGCCGACATCGGTCACGACGGCGCCGGGCTCCATGGCCAGGGCTACGTCGTGGAGCACCGGGCCGATAGCGCGCACCGGCACCGCGATGATCACCAGGTCGGCCCCCTTGGCGGCGTCGGATACGGAATCCGCCGCGGTGTCGATCACGCCCAGTGCCGCGGCGCGCTCGAGCGCCTGCGCATTGCGATCGACGCCGACCACCGTCGCGACTACGCCGGCGCGCTTCAAGGCAAGCGCGAAAGAGCCTCCGATGAGGCCCACGCCCACGATCGCCACCCGCTTCAGCCGCCGCATCAGCGCCCCGCGCGCTTGTCCACCGCCGTGGCGAGCGCGGACAGGAACCGTTCGTTCTGTTCGGGCAGGCCCACGGTCACGCGAAGGTGCTCCGGCAAGCCGTAGCCGGAAATGGGGCGCACGATCACGCCCGCGGCGAGGAGCGCGCGGTACACCTGCTGCGCCCGAGATCCGATGCGCACCGTGATGAAATTCGCGCGCGACGCAATGTACTGCAGGCCCAGCCGATCGAAGCCTCGCGCGAGCTGGGCGAGGCCGGCGGCATTGACCTCGCGGCTGCGCGAGATGAATTCGTGATCCCCGAGCGCCGCGCAGGCCGCCACCATCGCGAGGTGGTTCACGTTGAAGGGCTGGCGCACCCGGTTCATGATCTCGGCCACCTCGGGATGCGCGACGCCGTAACCCACACGCAGCCCGGCGAGCCCGTAGGCCTTCGAGAGCGTGCGCGAGACCACGAGATTGGGGAAGCGTCCCAGCCACCGCGTTGTGGGACTCGCCAGCTCGTCGGGGAGGTATTCGCCGTACGCTTCGTCCAGGACCAGGAGCACGCCGGGAGGAAGCGCCTTCGCGAAAGCTTCGATCTCGTCCCAGGGGCTGAACGTTCCGGTGGGGTTGTTGGGGTTGGCGAGGAAGACGATGCGAGTGTCCTCGCGCACGGCGCGCGCGAGCGCCGCAAGGTCGTTGCCGAAAGCACGCGCCGGGACTTCGATGCCGGTAGCGCCGATCGCCTGCACCACGAGCGGGTACACCATGAAGGCATGCTGGGAGTACACCGCCGAGTCGCCCGGCCGCAGGAAGGCACGTCCAACCAGCTCCAGCACGTCGTTGGAGCCGTTGCCGAGCACGAAGCTCTCGGGGGATACCGACAGGCGCGCGGCGAGCACGCGCTTGAGCTCGTAGCCGCTGCCATCCGGGTAGTAGTTGAGCTCGCCGAGCGCGCCGCGGATCGCGGCGAGGGCCTTCGGCGAGGGGCCCAGCGGGTTCTCGTTCGAGGCCATCTTGAGGATGGTTTCCTCAGGCATGCCCAGTTCGCGCGCCGTCTCTGAGATGGGCTTGCCGGGAACGTAGGGCGCGATCGCACGCACGTTCGGTGGGGCGAGATCGCGCAGCGAGAAGTCCTTGGCGTTCATGTCAGATCACCGCGGCCGGATAGGACCCGAGCACCTTGATGTAGCCGGCGATCCGGCCCACCTCGGCGAGCGCGTCGGCCACCTGCGGGTCGTCCCGGTGGCCCTCGATGTCGACGAAGAAGAGGTACTCCCAGAGCGCCTCGCGCGACGGCCGCGACTCGAACTTGGTCATCGAGACGCCACGGGTGGCGAACGGGGTGAGCATCTCGTACACGGCGCCGGCACGGTTCCTCGCCGACAGCACCAGCGAAGTCTTGTCG
Organism: uncultured Pseudomonadota bacterium; assembly: GCA_946885905.1. Next base: position 1,720 of record CAMPHL010000044.1, read on the forward strand.
CGTCCCGAGGGCCCCGGCGCGTAGTCGCCGAGCACGAGGAAGCGGGTAGTGTTGTTCGGCTCGTCCTCGATGTTCGCCGAGAGTATCGTGAGCCCGTAATGTTCCGCCGCCGCCTCGCCCGCGACCGCGGCCGAATTCGGCTCTTCGGCCGCGCGCCGCGCGGCCTCGGCATTGCTCGCCACCGCGACCCGCTCGGCATGGGGCAGGTTGGTGTTCAGCCATTCGTGGCACTGGCCTAGCGATTGGCCGTGCGAGAACACGCGCCGGATGTCGGCGAGATCCTTCGGCGCCAACTTCGCCATCAGGTTGTGGTGGATGCGCACGATCACTTCCCCGCATACCCGCCTGGGGGTGCGCGGCATGAGGTCGAGCGAGCGGCCCACCGCGCCCTCGGTGGAGTTCTCCACCGGAACCACGCCGAAATCGGCCGCGCCGGATTCGACCGAGCGGAACACCTCGTCGATCGATGGCGCCGGGAGCCCCACCGCGGCGTGGCCGAAATGCTTGAACGTCGCGCTCTCGCTGAACGTGCCGCGCGGCCCGAGATAGGCCACGGTGATCGGGCGCTCCAGCGCGAGGCAGGCCGACATGATCTCGCGGAAGAGCAGCGCAACCGTCTCGCCGGACAGCGGCCCGCGGTTCGCCTCCTTGATCCGCCGCAGCACCTGCGCTTCGCGCTCGGGGCGGTACGCCTGCCCTACCTTGAGCGTGCCGATCTCGCGCGCGAGCCGCGCGCGCTCGTTGAGGGCTTCCAGGATGCGCACGTTGACTTCGTCGATGCGGCTGCGCAGCCGCTCGAGCTCCGCATCGCTCAAGCCGGCGCCTCCGGCAGGGGCACCGAGCGCACGGAAAGCACCCCATGGATGCGGCCGATTCGCTCGACGACTTCGGGGGCCGCGGCGCTGTCGAGGTCGACGAGCGTGTACGCCATCTCCCCGAGCGACTTGTTGACCATGTTGTGGATGTTGAGGCCTGCCTGCGCCATCGTAGTCGAAATCTGGCCGAGCATGTTCGGGACGTTCGCGTTCGCGATGGCGATCCGATGCTCGGACTCGCGCCCCATCTCCACCGACGGGAAGTTGACCGCATTGCGGATCGTGCCGTGCTCGAGGAACTCGCGCAGCTGCTCGACCACCATCACCGCGCAATTCTCCTCGGCTTCCTCGGTGGAGGCCCCGAGGTGCGGCAGCGCCAGCACGCCGCGCTTGCCGAGCAGCCGTGGGCTCGGGAAGTCGGTCACATAGCGCCCGAGCCGGCCCTGCGCAAGGGCCTCGATGACCGCGGCCTCGTCGACCACGCCGTCGCGCGAGAAGTTGAGCAGCACGAGGCCCTTGCGCGCCGCGGCGAGGCGCGCGCCATCGAGGAGGTTGCGGGTGCGCGATACGAGCGGCACGTGCAACGTCACGAAGTCCGAGCCCTTCAGCAACTGCTCGATGCTGTGGGCCTTCCTCACCGACGACGCAAGCCGCCACGCGGCCTCGACCGTGATCTCCGGGTCGTAACCCAGCACGTGCATGCCCAGCTTGATCGCGGTGTCCGCCATCAATCCACCGATGGCGCCCAGGCCGATCACCCCGAGCGTGCGTCCGGCGAGCTCGACGCCCGCGAACTGCTTCTTGCCTTCCTCCACGCGCTTGCCGAAGTCCGCATCCTCGCGCAACTGCGATACATATGCGGCCGCGGGAACGATGTTGCGCGCGGTGGCCAGCATCGCCCCCAGCACGAGCTCCTTCACGGCGTTGGCGTTCGCGCCCGGCGCATTGAAGACGGGGATGCCGCGCCGGCTCGCTTCCTCCACCGGGATGTTGTTCACGCCGGCCCCCGCGCGGGCGATGGCCTTGACGGCCGGGCCCAGGTCCGCCGGCGCGAGGACGTGCGAACGAAGGAGGATCGCATCGGGCTCGGCCAGGGCCTTGCCGACGGTGTAGGCAGGGGCGGGTAACCGCTCCAGCCCGCGGGAGGAGATCGCGTTGTAGACCGCAACCCGGAACGTCACGTCGAGCAGCCTCAGCCGTTCTTGCGCCTGAAGTCTTCCATGTACGCCACCAGCGCCTCGACACCCTGGCGCGGCATGGCGTTGTAGATGGAGGCGCGCATGCCGCCCACGGAGCGGTGGCCCTTCAGCTGCGACAGGCCGCGGCGTTCGGCGCCTGCGAGGAACTTGTCGTCGAGGGACGGATCACGCAGCGTGAAGGGCACGTTCATGCGCGAGCGGTCCTCCATCGCCACGGGGTTCGCGTAGAAGTCCTGCGAGTCCAGGTAATCGTAGAGCAGCTTCGCCTTGGCGATGTTGGCGCGCTCCACGGCGGCAAGCCCGCCTCGCTCCAGCAGCCATTTGAAGGTGAGGCCCGCGAGGTAGAGCGAGAACGTGGGCGGCGTATTGAGCATGGAGTCGTTCTTGGCCTGGATCGCGTAGTTCAGCACGTCCGGCGTTTGCTTCATCGCCCCGCCCAGGAGGTCCTCACGCACGATCACGACGACCAGGCCCGCGGGGCCGATGTTCTTCTGCGCCCCGGCGTAGATGAGGCCGAACTTCGCGACCTCGAGCGGCCGGGACAGGATGTGCGACGACATGTCCGCCACGAGCGGCGTCGCGCCCGTGTCCGGCGTGAACGGGTACTCGACCCCCCCGATGGTTTCGTTGGTGCACACGTGCAGGTATGCCGCGTCGCTCGAGCGCTCCCACACCGATTGCTTCGGCACGTAGGTGAAGTTGCGGTCCTCGCTCGAGGCGACGACGTTCACCTGCGCGAACTTGCGGCCCTCGGCGATCGCCTTCTGCGACCAGACGCCGGTGTTCACCACGTCGATCACCTTGCCGCCGCGAAGCAGGTTCATTGGCACCGCGGCGAATTGCGCCGTGGCGCCGCCCTGCAGGAACAACACCTTGTAGTTGGCGGGGATGGCGAGGAGCTGGCGCAGGTCGGCTTGCGCCTCGGCGGCGATCGCGACGAACTCCTGTCCGCGATGGCTCATCTCCATCACGGACATGCCGGCATCGTGCCAGTTGACCAGCTCCCACTTGGCCTTCTCCAGGACCTCGACCGGCATGGTCGCCGGCCCCGCGCCGAAATTGAAGATGCGCGAGGCGGGCGTGGCGCTACGCGGGCCCGCCTTCGCTTTCGCCTTCGCCGGCGCGTTCGGGCCCGGTCGCGCCGCCTTCTTCGCGCGCGCTGCCGCCTTGGGCCGCGCCCTCTTCGTGGTGGTTGCCGCCGTTGCCGTTTTCGCCATTTTCGTCGTCGCGATCGAAGATGCACTGCAGCCCCGAGAGCTTCTCGCCCTCGGAGAGGTTGATGAGGGTCACGCCCTGTGTGGAGCGGCTCATCTCGCGGATCTCGTTCACGCGCGTACGGATGAGCACCCCGCCGGAGGTGATCAGCATGATCTCATCCTCGGCCGAGACCAGCGTCGCGGCGACCACCTTGCCGTTGCGCTCCGAGGTCTGGATCGCGATCATGCCTTGCGTGCCGCGGCCGTGGCGCGTGTACTCGGCGATCGGCGTGCGCTTGCCGTAGCCGTTCTCGGTGGCGGTAAGCACGCTCTGGCTCTCGTTCTCCGCCACGAGCAGCGCGATCACCTTGCCGCCCTTGGCGAGGTTCATGCCGCGCACGCCCCGGGCGCCCCTTCCCATGGGCCGGACGTCGTTCTCGTCGAAGCGCACGGCCTTCCCCTCGTCGGAAAAGAGCATCACGTCGTGCTTGCCGTCGGTGACGGCCACGCCCACGAGGCGGTCGCCCTCGTCCAGGTCCACAGCGATGATTCCCGAGGGGCGCGGGCGCGAGTAGTCCGCGAGCGAGGTCTTCTTCACCACGCCCTGCTCGGTCGCGAAGAACACGAAGCGGTCCTCGCGGAACTCCTTCACCGGCAGGATCGCGTTGATGCGCTCGTCCTCGTCCATCTGCACGAGGTTCACGATCGGCTTGCCGCGGCTGGTACGGCTGCCCTGCGGGACCTCGTACACCTTGATCCAGTACACCTTGCCCTTGTTCGAGAAGCACAGCACGTAGTCGTGCGTGTTGGCGATGAAGAGCTTCTCGATGAAATCGTCTTCCCTGGTGGTCGCCGCCTGCTTGCCGCGCCCGCCGCGCTTCTGCGCGCGGTACTCGGCGAGCGGCTGGGCCTTGATGTAGCCGGCGTGCGAGAGCGTGACGACCATGTCCTCGGGCGCGATCAGGTCCTCGATCTGCAGGTCGGCGCCGTTCACCACGATCTGGCTGCGGCGCGGATCGCCGAACTCGCGCTTGATCTCGGCGAGCTCGCCGCCGATGATCCCCGAGACGCGATCGGGGCGCGAGAGGATGTCGAGCAGGTCCTCGATGGTGGCGATGACCTCGCGATACTCCGACAGGATCTTGTCCTGCTCCAGGCCCGTGAGGCGCTGCAGCTGCATCTCGAGGATCTTCTGCGCCTGGCCCTCGGAGAGGCGGTAGCCGCCCCCGGCAGCGAGCCCGAACTCCTTGGGCAGGCTCTCGGGCCGGTACATCTCGGCCGCCGCGCGCGCGAGCATCTCCTCCACGAGCTTCGAGCGCCACGCACGGGCCATGAGCCCTTCCTTCGCCGCCGCGGGCGTAGGCGCCGCCTTGATGAGCGCGATCACCTCGTCCACGTTCGAAAGGGCGACCGCGAGGCCCTCCAACACGTGGGCGCGCTCTCGCGCCTTGCGCAGGTTGAAGACCGTGCGCCGCGTGACGACCTCGCGCCGATGGCGCAGGAACGCCTCCAGCAGCTGCTTGAGGCTGAGGCACCGGGGCTGGCCGTCGACCAGCGCCACCATGTTCATGCCGAACGTCTCCTGCATCTGCGTGAGCTTGTACAGGTTGTTCAGCACGATCTCGGGCACTTCGCCGCGCTTCAACTCGATCACGATGCGCATGCCGCTCTTGTCGGACTCGTTGCGCAGGTCCGCGATGCCCTCGATGCGCTTGTCGCGCACGAGATCGGCGATCTTGGTGAGGAGCGCGTCGCCACCGACCTGGTAGGGCAGCTCGTCGACGATGATCGCCTGCTTGCCGGCCTTGTCGCTGTCCTCTATGTGCGTGCGCGCCCGCATGATCACGCGGCCGCGCCCGGTGCGGTAACCCTCCTTAGCCCCTGCCGTGCCGTAGATGATTCCGGCGGTGGGGAAATCGGGCGCGGGCACGAGGCGGATCAGCTCCTCCAGGTCGATGGCGGGGTTGCCCAGGAGCGCGAGCGACGCGTCGATCACCTCGCCCAGGTTGTGCGGCGGGATGTTCGTGGCCATCCCCACGGCGATTCCCGCGGAGCCGTTCACCAGGAGGTTGGGGAATTTCGCCGGCAGTACGGCGGGCTCGGTCTCCTTGCCGTCGTAGTTCGGCACGAAGTCCACCGTCTCGAGGTCGATGTCGGCGAGCAGCTCCCCGGCGATCTTCTGCAGGCGCGATTCGGTATAGCGGTACGCCGCGGGGGAGTCGCCATCGACGGAGCCGAAATTGCCCTGCCCGTCGATGAGCATGTAGCGCATCGAGAAGTCCTGCGCCATGCGCACCAGCGCCTCGTAGGTCGCCGAGTCGCCGTGCGGATGGTACTTGCCGAGCACGTCGCCGACCACGCGAGCGCATTTCACGTAGGACCGGTTCCAGACATTGTTTGCTTCGTGCATCGCGAAAAGGATGCGGCGGTGGACGGGCTTCAACCCGTCGCGCACGTCGGGAAGTGCCCGCCCCACGATGACGCTCATGGCGTAGTCGAGATAGGAGCGACGCATCTCCTGCTCGAGGCTGATCGGATGGGTTTCCTTGGCGAAGTGTTCCATGTAAACGCTTGTTTTGGTTCAGGAAATTGGGGGCGGGGAAACCGAAATTCTAGCACAGCCGGGGCGCCCTTTCCAACGCGCCGGGCAACCTGGCCTGGTGTGGTAAAAATACAACTCGGCGGGATCGGACTGTTGCGGAAAGCCCCACTTTTGGTTGTCTTCGGGAGGAGGCTTTGTGTATGATGCAGCGAGCTTCCTCGGCTTGAGCCTCAGACAAAAAAGCCCCCATCAAACAATCATCCAAATCCTCTTGGGAGTACCGAACATGAAGATTTCCTCGCTTGGGCTGACGCTTTGCGCCATGGCGCTGGCCGCGGGATCGGCATACGCCAACGTGGGCCCGAATCTGGAGGACGCCTCGGGCAAGGCGGTGAAGGACGCTTCCGGCGCCTGCGTCGTCACTTCCGGCCGGAACCTGCCGGAGTGCTCGCCGGCCCGCGAAGCCCCGAAGCCCGCCGCGCCCGCACAGCCTTCTGCCCCGGCGGCTCCCGCCGCGCCGGCAACGCCGGCCCCGGCCGCGCGTCCCGCGCCCGCCTCGGTGCGCCAGGCGGTCGTGATCCAGGCCGACGCCCTGTTCGACTTCGACAAGTCGGTGCTGCGCCCGGATGGCCGCAAGAACATCGATGACGCCGTGGCCAAGCTGAGGGGCGTGGACCTCGAGCTCGTGATCGCAACCGGGCATACCGATAGCGTCGGCTCGGACGCGTACAACCAGCGCCTCTCCGAGCGCCGCGCCGCAGCGGTGAAGGAGTACCTGGTGAGCAAGGGCATCCCGGCCTCGAAGATCACCACGATCGGCAAGGGCGAATCCCAGCCGGTGGCCACCAACAAGACCGCCGAAGGCCGCCAGAAGAACCGCCGCGTGGACATCGAGTTCAAGGGCGTGCGCCAGTAACCTGCTGCGCAACACAGAAAACCCCGCTCCGGCGGGGTTTTTTGTTTGGATAATGGCAACTCGATGGAGCCGATCGACACCCTCATCTTCGCGGCACACGTGATCCCGGTGCAGCCGCGCGCGCAACTCACCGACCACGCGGTGGCGATCGACGCGGGCCGCATCGTCGCGGTGATTCCGGCTCGCGAAGCGCAGTCCCTCTTCGAGGCGAAACGCGTCGTGCGCCTGCCCCGCCACGCGCTGGTGCCGGGCCTGGTGAACCTGCACTGCCACAGCGCGATGACGCTGCTGCGCGGGCTTTCGGACGACGTGCCCCTCACGGTGTGGCTCTCGCAGCACGTCTGGCCGGCCGAAGCGAAGCACGTGAACGACGAATTCGTGCACGACGGCGGTCTGCTCGCCATGGCCGAGATGCTGCGCGGCGGGGTCACCTGCGTGAACGACATGTATTTCTTCCCGGAGGCGACGGCGCGAGCTGCGCTGCGCGCCGGGATGCGCGCCATGCTCGGCGTGATCGCGATCGAGTTCCCGAGTGCCTATGCAACGGACGCGGGCAGCTACATCGCCAAGGGCCTCGCCACGCGTGATGCCTATCGCGGCGAGGCGCTGCTCTCGTTCTGCCTCGCTCCACACGCGCCCTATACGGTAGGCGACGAAACGTTGCGCAAGATCGCCGTGCTTGCCGAAGAGCTCGATGTCCCGATCCATACGCACGTGCACGAGACCCGCGGCGAGATCGAGGAAGGGCTCGCGAAGCACGGCGTCCGGCCGTTCGAGCGGCTGAAGCGCCTGGGCCTCGTCGGGCCCCGCCTGGTGTGCGCGCACGCGGTGCACATGGACGGCGCCGAGCTCGACCTCATGGCGCGTGAAGGGGTCCGGGTCGCGCATTGCCCCTCCTCCAACCTGAAGCTCGCGAGCGGCATCGCTCCGGTCGCGGCGATGAAGGGCCGCGGCATCGTGGTCGGCCTGGGCACCGACGGAGCCGCCAGCAACAACCGTCTTGACGTGATGACCGAAATGCGCACGGCCGCTCTCCTTGCCAAGGGCGCGAGCGGCGATGCCTCCGTGGTGGATGCCCATACCGCCTTGCGCATGGCGACCCTGGACGGGGCGATCGGCATGGGCCTCGAAAACGAGATCGGCTCGATCGAGCCTGGCAAGTGGGCCGACCTCGCCGCGGTGGAGCTCGATTCGACGGAGACGCTCCCGCTGTTCGACCCGGTCTCGCACCTGGTCTACGCGGCTGGCCGCGAGCACGTGACGCACGTGTGGGTGGGGGGAGAAGCGCGCCTGGAAGGAAGGCGGCTCGTGAACCTGGACGAGCACGACCTCCACGAAAAGGCCCGATGGTGGCAAAGTCGGATCCCATGAATGCCCCTGTCCCCGGCGTTCCCCCGAGGGGGAGCGAATCGCCCAACTTCGACGCGCGCGAACTGGCCAAATTCGGCGCGCTGGCCCACCGGTGGTGGGACCCTGCGAGCGAGTTTCGTCCGCTGCACGAGATCAATCCCCTGCGCCTCGGCCACATCGCGCGCATTGCGGGCGGGCTTCCCGGCAAGCGCGTGCTCGACGTCGGCTGCGGCGGCGGCATACTCACCGAGGCGATGGCGCGAGCCGGCGCGGAAGTGACCGGCATCGACCTCGGGGACAAGCCCATCAAGGTCGCGGCCCTGCACGCGATGGAATCGGGTGCCCGGGTCGACTACCGGCTGCAATCGGCCGAGTCCCTGGCCGACGAACGGCCAGGGCATTTCGACGTGGTCACGTGCATGGAAATGCTCGAGCACGTTCCTGATCCGGCGAGCACCGTGGAAGCATGTGCGCGGCTGGTGAAGCCGGGAGGCGACG